>JBDSEL010000132.1:0-4480 GCA_039920065.1 Sphingomicrobium sp.
TCGCCCATAAAGCTGAGCATGAACTGGAACATGTTGATGAAGTCCAGATAGAGGCTGAGCGCTCCGAGGATCGCAGTCTTGCCCAGCATGTCGCTGTCCTGGACCTGGAAGTAGATGCTCTTGATGCGCTGCGTGTCATAAGCGGTCAGGCCCGCGAACAGCAGCACGCCGATGGCGCTGATGCCAAGCGCAAGTGCGCTCGATTGCAGCCACATGTTGAGCAGTGACGCCACGATCAGGCCGACGACACCCATGATCAAGAACGTACCGAAGCCGCTCAGATCCTTCTTGGTCGTATAGCCATATAGCGACAGGCCGGCGAAGGCCGCGGTCACTGCGAAAAAGGTCTGCGCGATCGAGGTTCCGGTATAGACCAGGAAGACCGTCGACATGCTCAGCCCCATCAGGGTCGCGAACGCCCAGAACAACATTTGCAAGGTCGATGTCGCCATCCGCGCAGCGCCGAAGCTCATCGCGAACACAATCGCCAGCGGCGACAGGATGATGATCCACGGCATGATACCGCCGCCCATCATGATCCGCTCGGCATAGCCGCTGCTCGAAAACAGCAATGCAACGATGCCGGTCAATGCAACGCCCGATGCCATGTAATTATAGACTTTGAGCATGTAGGACCGGAGGCCCGCATCGCGGGCCGCGCGCGGCACACTGACGGTCGCTTGCTCAGCGCCGGTCATCTGCGGGTCTTGCCAATTGGCCATTTGAACTCCTCTCGAACGGGCATCATGCCCACTACGAAGGGGAATATCGGCAATGTCAGCACCGCTTTCAAGTAAAACCGGACATTCGCCATGCAGTTTGGCTGTCCGCTTATTGCCGTACGCCCCAGCGGGTGCGACATAGCGATCATGTCCGCGCCGACATTCCAGCGTCGAGGGATCATCCAGATGGGCGGCGCAATGGCCGCGCTCGGGGTGCTTGGCGCGCCTGCCCTCGTTGCCAGCGTGGCACCTTCCGGACCAGCCGAGCGGATCGTGGCCATCGGCGATCTTCACGGCGATTATGCCGCCTGGACGGCGATTGCCCGCGCCAGCGGAATGATCGACGCGGGCGGGCGGTGGAGCGGCGGCAAGTCGATCCTCGTCCAGCTCGGCGATATCACCGACCGCGGCCCGGATTCCCTCAAAATCATCAACGACCTCAGACGGTTGCAGACTGAGTCCGCCACGCCTGGCGGCAAGGTCATCGTGGTCCTCGGCAATCATGAGGCGATGAATGTCATCGGCGATTTGCGCTATGTCTCGGCGGGCGAATATGCCGCCTTTGCCACCCCCCAATCGGCGGCGCAGCGCGACACCTATTTCGTCGCCAACCGCGTCCGGATCGAGCGGGCGGCGCACCTCGCCGACGCCGCGGTATCGCCGGCCGCGATCCGCGACCGTTGGTTGAAGGCGACTCCGCTCGGCTGGGTCGAACATCGCAGGGCCTGGTCGGCGAGCGGGGAGATCGGCCGCTGGGCCCGCGCCAACCCAGCGATCGTCAAAATCGGCGGCACCTTGTTCGTCCATGGCGGCATCAGCGGCGAAGTCGCCGCCCAGCCGCTGGACGTGGTCAACCGTCGCATCGCCGCCGCAATGGCCCGCGCCGACGACACGCCGGCATCGGTGCTGACCGACCCCTTGTGGCCCTTATGGTATCGCGGTCTCGTCGCCCGCGACTTCGACGCCCAGGCCGCGCGCGCTGCTGTGGGCAGACCCAACCCTGTTCCCGAGGCCGAGGTCGACGCCGTGCTCAAGGCCTATGGCGCCAAGCGGATAGTGGTCGGCCACACCCCCAGCATCAAGGGCATAATGGTGCTGATGAACGGCAAATTGGTGCGCGCCGACACCGGCATTTCGAACTATTATGGCGGCCCGCTCAGCTGGCTCGAGATAGTTGGCGACACAATCACCCCCCATGTCGTGAGGAGGACCGGCTAATGACCGCATTGCGTTTCATACTGACCGCCTGCGCCCTTGCCGTCGCTGCCGCAGCTGCCCCGGCCATTGCCGCGCCGCCTGAGGCGCTATTCGCGTCAGACGAGCCCATCCGCATCACCATCCAGGCGCCGCTCAAGCAATTGATGAGCGATCGCGCGTTCCGGGGGGCGGTGGCGGGAACGTTGACCGACCCCGCGGGCGCCAAGCTGCCGGCGCAATTTTCGTTGCGCGGAATCACTCGGCGGACCGCTGAAGTGTGCGATTTTGCGCCGCTTCGCGTGGACTTTGCAGGCCCGCCCCCAACTGGCTCTGTGTTCAGCGGGCAAAACAAGCTCAAGCTCGTCACCCATTGCAAAACCTCGCCGGGGTTCCAGCAGAAAGTGCTGCTCGAATATGCCGCCTACAAGATGTACAATCAGCTGACCGAGCGGTCGATGCGGGCGCGGCTCGCGACGGTCGATTATATCGATGGCGATGGCCGTCCGCTGCTGTCGCGGGTCGGCTTCTTCCTCGAAGATGTGCGCGACATCGCTCGGCGCAATGAGCTGGCGCCGATGCGCGCCGGTGTGCGGATCGCGACCAATTGGCTAAGCCCGCCCGATGCTGCGCGCTACGCCTTATTCCAGCATCTGATTGCCAATCACGACTGGTCGATGCGGGCCGGGCCGGTCGGCGACAAATGCTGCCACAATGCCGAGTTGATCGGCAGCGGTGCTCCGGGCGCGGTGATACCCGTGCCCTATGACTTCGATTTTTCGGGCCTGGTCGACGCGCCTTACGCGACCGCGCCCGACGACATCGGCATTAGCAATGTCCGTCAGCGCCGCTATCGCGGATATTGCGTCATTTCCGCACCAGCCGTTGCAAGTGCGGCGGAATTCACCCAGCGCAAGCCGGCGATGCTCCGCGCGCTGGCCGCGACGCCCGGCCTCGACCCGCGCACGCGCGACCGCGCGGCAAGCTATCTCGACAGCGCGTTCGCGCAAATGGCCAGCGGGCCGGGCCTTGCCGCGATCCTCAAGACCTGCGTCGGCTAGGATCTATTTTTTCTTCTTGTCGGGCTCGGGCGGAGCGCTTTCGTCGATCCCATCATAATCCGCCAGATAGCGCTTCATGCCCTTGCGCTCGCCATATTCGCTCAGCCACAGCAAGGCGAAGACGAAGTTGAAGGCAATGCTGATCACTGCGGCCAGTTCGACCGCGCCGATGCCCGCGCTAAGCCCGATTGCCACCGAGCACAGGATGAACAAGGCGTCGCCCGAGCTCTTGAGGCTGTTCTTGAAGCGCACGGCGCCGGCAATCCCGGCCAGAGCGAAGGCCAAAGCCAGGCTGTTCTGGACGATGATGACGATGCCCGTGACCACCATGGGCAGGATGATGATCGTGTTGACCAGGCTCTGGTCATATTCGGCGCCGCTGCGCACCGCCATGTAGACCCGGCTGACTGGAAGCGAACACAAGATCGCGCCCACCAGCGCGACCGATAACCAAAACAGGCTCTGCCCGAGATTGCCAACATGCTCGGCGCGGATGGTGTCCTGCGCTTCGAAGGGCCCTTTGGCCGGCTGGCTGATGAGCTGCTCGACTCCGCCGATGGGCAGCGATTCGCGCAGCCCCGGCCAGATCAGCAGGGCGAGATAGATCAGCACGCCAATGACCAAATAATAGATCAGCAATTGCCCAATCAGCCGCGTCGCATTCATCCGAATGTCTTCCATCTCGTCCCCCTTTAACGGTTCAATCCCAGCTGTGAATCAGATCGCGCTGTTCGATCTCCTCGGGCAGCGCGAACGGCGAAATCGGCTGCAGCAGGCCATAGCGCTCCTTCGACGGCTGATGGTCGAGCGGCGGCCATTCGATCTGCGGTAGCGGCAATTCGGTGTCGGGCACGCGGTCGAGAAAGTCGCGCAGGAGGGTCAGACGCCCTACCTGCTGGTCGTTGAACTCGATCAGCGTCCACGGCGCGAAATCGGTATGGGTCGCCGCCAGCATCGCTTCGCGCGCCTCGGTGTAATCGTCGTAATGGAGCCGCGCCTTCTGGTCGATCGGCGACAGCTTCCAGCGTTTCATCGGATTGTTGAGCCGATTGCCGAAGCGCAATTCCTGCACCGATTGATCGCAGCACAGCCAATATTTGAACAGCATGATGCCGTCATCGGTCAGGTGGCGCTCGAATTCTGGCGCGGCCTTGAGGAAAGCATCGGTCTGCGCCGCGCTGGCATAGCCCATGACCTTTTCGACGCCCGCGCGATTATACCAGCTGCGGTCGAACAGGACGATTTCGCCAGCCGCCGGCAAATGCTCGATATAGCGCTGGAAATACCATTCGGAATGCTCGCGCTCGGTTGGGCTGGGCAAGGCGGCGACGCGGCATTGGCGCGGGTTGAGGACGCGCGCGAACATGTCGATCGAACCGCCCTTGCCGGCGGTGTCGCGACCTTCGAAAATTATCACGATGCGCTTGCCCGTCTCGCTTACCCAGCGCGACAAAGCGACCAACTCCTTGCCCAAAGGCTTGAGCAATTTTTCATATTCCGGGC
>JBDSEL010000133.1:0-4885 GCA_039920065.1 Sphingomicrobium sp.
TAACCCAGGGCCGCACCGCTTTGGCCATGGGCACGATGGCTCGGCGTTTGCGCGCGTGCGTCCTGCCCGGGTGGTTGGGGTTGATCAGATTGCGCTCGAGATCGATGTTGCTGTGCTCTAGCTCCAGCACCGCCTGCGGGCGTCCCGCGGTGCCAAGTTCAATGACGATGAACCGGATCAGATGTTCGCGGTCTGGACGACCCGCGCAAGCGTCGATGATTGCGGCAACCTCCTGGGGTGAAAGCACTCGGTCCCGCGGTTGGCCGCGGGTATGGAAGGGCACGTCAGCAATGAACGGCGGCGGCTTTGGAATGCGCTGGTGCTTCCAGGCCCAGGTCAGTGCACCGCGTAACGCGGCCACATCCCGGCTGACGGTATGGCCACAGACGCCCGATGCTGACCGCCACTCCCGAAAGCGGGCCTGGATCTCTGGCGTGAGATCCTTGACCATGACTTTGTCGCCGAGCCGGCCGAGACGCCGCTCGTCGTTGAAAAACGTTCTCAAGTGCCCGGCAGAGTAACGATAGCGATCGGGCGCTGCGAGGTGCGACACGTGGAACTTGAGCCACTCGGCGATCAGCGCTTCGACGCAGGGGGTTTCCGAGGTCTCGCTCGACGCGTAGGCGGCGCTCGAAACTGGGCCTGCGGCGCCTTGTGTGGACACGCCATTGATCCCCTCCGTCGGTTCGCGCGACGTGCGATGGCCCTCATGGATTTCTGCTAAACCCGTCTTGCGTAAAGACTGCGCTTCGATCCTGGAAAGCAGCGTGTACACCTCGTCGGACAACAGGATGTTCACATGCTCCGGGGCTAAAATCAGCTGCCCTCCGCCGCGGGCCGCCCCCCGAAGGCCATCGAGGAAATGGGTTACTTCGTTAGCACGTGAAACCGCCAGTTCTTCAGGCATACCAAGCTCCGTGCAGCTATATGGGATCGCCGCACGACCTGAAGCCCCGAGACGGGGCAGTGAGATGAGGGTCAGGGTCTCTCGAACCGACTGCAGCATGCTCGAGTAAGACTGATTGTCCACTCAATTGCGTCGATGGGAAGTGACAGACCAGGGCCGCGGGCACCGACCCAGATAAAGCAGGGGATCATAGCGGATCACTAATGTCTGCTTTCGACCCAAAGCGGACATTAGCGCCGCGACTGCAAAGCGCCCATTGCGGTCGCCAGCGATCATTCGCGCGGTGCCCGAAAGCGGTCATTCGTTCATAGTGCAGCAAATAACTGCTGGGGGTCATTTACGCCGTTGCAGGATGCAGTCCGGCCTCCCGAAAACCGCCAACTTAATCAGCGTAGATCTTTATTGCTCGTTGCCGTCCATTCTGATCTTTGACGTGCATCTGTAAAAAACCGTCAATCCGCATTCTTAGACGCCCGCACAGTAAGGACTCGTGCGCGCTCAAAACTGAAAAAGCGATTCTTGCGCCGCCGCCGCAACAGCAAAAAGCCTGCGGGTATAACCAGCATCGACAACAAGGGCGCGGTTATCATCCCGCCGATCATCGGTGCCGCGATGCGGCTCATCACTTCCGATCCAGTGCCGGTCCCGACGAGGATCGGGAATAGACCAGCGAGAATGACAGCCACCGTCATGGCCTTGGGACGAACGCGGAGTAGCGCGCCCGCTCGAACGGCCTGCTTGATTGCCGCTTCATCCGGTGCAGTGCCGCGCTCAGCCAGGGCCTGTTTCAAATAAATCAGCATGACCACGCCAAATTCGGCCGACACCCCGGCCAGCGCGATAAAGCCGACGCCGGTGGCGACCGACTGGTTATAACCGAGCAGATAGAGCAGCCACAGCCCGCCGGTCAGCGCGAACGGCAGGGTCGCCATGATCAGCAAAGCCTCGTCGAACCGGCGAAAGGTTGCGTAAAGCAACAGGAAGATGATCAGCAGCGTCGCCGGGACGACGATCTTCAAGCGCTCGATGGCGCGTTGGAGAAACTCGAACTGGCCAGTGTAGGTGACGCTGATCCCGGGAGGCAGTTTGATCCGAGCGGCAATCGATCGCTGCAAGTCACCGACGATAGCGGTGAGCGCGCGGCCGCGCCCGTCGATATAGATCCAGGTCACGGGTCGCCCATTTTCGCTGCGAAGCATCGGCGGACCCTCGCTGACTCGGACGTTGGCTACCGTTCCCAGCGTGATCTGCTGGAGCGATGGAGTCACGACCGGCAGGTTGCGCAGATCGTCGATGCTGTCGCGCAGTTCCCGAGGATAGCGGACGTTGATCGGATAACGCGCCAGTCCTTCGACCGTCTGGCCAATCGTTTCACCGCCGATCGCGCCCGACACGACTGACTGAACGTCGGCGACGTTCATCCCGTAGCGCGCCGCCGCCGAGCGATTGACGATGACGTCGATATAGCGCCCGCCGGTCAGGCGTTCGGCTAGCGCCGAGCTGACTCCGGGGACGGTTTTCGCCACTTGCTCGATCTGGTGCGCTGTGCGGTCGATCTCGGCCAGACTGGAGCCTGCGACCTTGATCCCGATCGGGCTTTTTATACCGGTAGACAGCATGTCAATGCGGTTGCGGATCGGCGGGATCCAGAAGTTGGCCAAGCCGGGCACTCTGACGGCTCGGTCCAGTTCTTCAATCAACCGGTCCTGCGTCATGCCGGGGCGCCATTGGTTCTTGGGTTTGAAGCGGATCGTCGTTTCAAACATTTCCAGCGGCGCGGGATCGGTTGCGGTGTCGGCGCGCCCGGCCTTGCCGAAGACGCTGTCGACCTCGGGCACGGTCTTGATCAGCCGGTCGGTAAGCTGAAGCAAGCTTCCCGCCTTCGCCACCGAGATTCCAGGCAAGGCCGAGGGCATGTAGAGCAAGTCGCCTTCGTTGATCTGCGGCATGAATTCGCCGCCGAGCTGGCTGATCGGCCAGATGCTGGTGGCAAACACAAGCGTCGCGATGACCAGCGCCTTCTGTGGTTGATCAAGGACCCAATCGAGCGCCGGCCGATATATCCGGGTCAGCCAGCGGTTGATCGGGTTGGCTTCCTCGGACGGGATTTTCCCGCGGATTAGGAAACCCATCAGCACCGGAATGAGCGTGATCGAAAGAATTGCCGCGGCCGCCATGGCGTAAGTCTTGGTAAACGCGAGCGGCGCGAACAACCGCCCTTCCTGGCCCTGAAGTGAAAAAATCGGAATGAACGAGAAAGTGATGATGAGCAGGCTGAGGAACAGTGCCGGACCGACCTCGGCCGCCGCGTCGGTAATGATTTTCCACCGCTCGGCTGTTTCCAATTCCGCGTCCGGATGGACGCGCGACCATTGCTCCAAATGCTTGTGCGCATTTTCGATCATCACCACGGCGGCGTCGACCATGGCGCCGATGGCAATTGCGATACCGCCCAGCGACAGGATATTGGCGTTGAGACCCTGAATACGCATGACGATGAAGGCCATGATAATGCCCAGCGGCAAGGTCAGTATCGCAACCAGCGCCGAGCGGGCGTGCCACAGGAACAGACCGCAAACGAGCGCCACGACGATGAATTCCTCGATCAACTTGCTCGTTAGATTCTCGACCGCGCGATCGATCAGGCCCGAACGGTCGTAAGTGGTAACAATTTCCACTCCCGGCGGCAGGCTCCGCTTGAGTTCGTCGAGCTTGGCGCGGACGCCGTCGATGACCGCGCGGGCATTTTTGCCCTGGCGGAGCACGATGATGCCGCCGGCGACTTCTCCCTCGCCATTGAGTTCGGCAAGGCCCCGCCGCATGTCGGGGCCAAGCTGAATATTCGCGACATCGCCGAGCTGCACCGGAATGCCGCCGGCCGCCGCCTTGAGTGGCACCGCCCGGAAGTCGTCGAGCGCGGTCAGATAGCCCGAGGCCCGGACGATATATTCGGCCTCGGCCAGTTCAATCACCGATCCGCCAGTTTCCTGGTTCGCTCGCTTGATCGCCTCGGTGACCTGGGCCTGCGTAATCCCATAGGAAGCTAGCTTCTGGGGATCGAGCACCACTTGGTATTGCTTGACCATGCCGCCTACGCTGGCCACTTCGGCAACTCCGGGAACGGCTTTGAGCTCATAGCGCAGGAACCAGTCCTGGATGCTGCGCAGCTGCGACAAATCGTGGCGCCCGGTCCGGTCAACCAGCGCATATTCGTAGATCCAGCCGACCCCGGTTGCATCGGGGCCAAGCGATGCCGTGGCGCCGTCGGGCAAGCTACCCTGGACTTGGCTCAGATATTCGAGCACTCGGCTCCGCGCCCAATAAAGGTCGGTGCCATCCTCGAACAGAACATAGACGAAGCTGTCGCCAACGAAGGAATAGCCGCGCACCACGCGCGCGCCGGGCACCGACAACATGGTCGTCGCCAGGGGATAAGTGATCTGATCCTCGACGATCCGCGGTGCCTGGCCGGGATAAGTGGTGCGGATGATCACCTGGACATCGGAGAGATCGGGCAGGGCATCGACGGGCGTCGTCCGGACTGCGCCGATGCCGATCACGACGAGCACGGCGGCGGCGAGAAGGACAAGATAGCGCGCCTTGACCGAGGCCCGGATGATCGCCGCGATCAACGCCTTTCGCCCTGAGGCGTCATCGGCAGGCCACCGATCGGAACCGGCTCGATGCCGCTCAGGCTCGCTTCGGAATCGAGCAAGAACTGACCCGATGCGACGACCTTCTGCCCCGCGGCAAGGCCGGCGATGATCTGTGTCTTGCCGCCGCCTTCGCGACCGACCTTTACCTCGACCGGACGATAGCGCCCGCCCGCGCCCGCGAGCATTACCAGATTGCGCTTGCCGGTCCGGATGACCGCTTCGCTCGGAACCAGCAGCCCCCCCGCCAGCGAGCCCGCCAGATGGACCGTCGCGAACATCCCCGGTCGCAATCGCCCGCCGCGATTAGGCAATTCGACGCGCA
>JBDSEL010000134.1:0-16310 GCA_039920065.1 Sphingomicrobium sp.
CGACTACATCACCCACATCGATCACGAATTGCTCTACGGCCTGACGCTCGACGAAGCGGTGGCCAAGATGCGCGGCGACCCAGGCAGCAAGACCGAAATCACGATTGTTCGCCCGGGCCGGCCCAAGGCGTTCGACGTCGCGTTGGTGCGCGAGCGGATCAATCTCAAGCCGGTCAAGTGGGAGGTCAAAGACAATATTGGCTATCTCAACATCAATAGCTTCACCGGCAATGTCGCCGACGAGACCAAGTCGGCCCTGCTGTCGATCGACAAGGCCACCGGCGGCAAGCCCTTGGGCTACATCATGGACTTGCGCTCCAATCCCGGCGGGCTGGTCGACCAGGCGGTGCAGATCGCCGATGCCTTCCTCGACGGCGGCGAAGTCGTCTCGCAACGCGGGCGCGACAAGGACGATATCGAGCGGATGTATGCCAGCCCGGGCCAGATGGCCCATGGCCTTCCGGTCATCGTGCTGATCGACGCGGGTTCGGCCTCGGCATCGGAAATCGTCGCCGGCGCGCTTCAGGATCATCGCCGTGCGCTGGTCCTGGGCGAAAAGAGCTTCGGCAAGGGCTCGGTCCAGTCGGTCATGCAGACCGGGCCGGAGGCCGCGCTGCGGCTGACCACTGCGCGCTATTTCACCCCCTCGGGCCGGTCGG
Source organism: Sphingomicrobium sp. (assembly GCA_039920065.1). Lineage (GTDB taxonomy): Bacteria > Pseudomonadota > Alphaproteobacteria > Sphingomonadales > Sphingomonadaceae > Sphingomicrobium. The sequence continues at coordinate 660 of JBDSEL010000134.1, forward strand.
TACAGGCGGGCGGGATCACCCCCGACATCGCCGTCCCGCAATTGAGCGACCCCGATTACAAGGATCGCCCGCGGGTCCGAGAAGCTGACCTCCGCCGCCATTTGCTGGCCCAGGCTACGGTCGACGACAAATTGCTCGAGAAGGACGACAAGACCGATCCGCGCTTTGCCGCGTCGGCCGACGATTTGAAGAAGAAAGGCGTCGAGGACTTCCAGCTCGATTATGCGATCAAGACACTCAAGCGGCTGTCGGCGAGCGCTGCTGCCAAGCCCGCTGCAGCGCCGAAGAAGGGGCGATAAGGCGGGGTGACCGACGACGTGCTGACCAATTCAGGCATGGAGCCATCGGCGATGGCCCGGCTGCTCGCCTTGTTGATCCCCGTCGTGTTGCTCGGCGGGGCGCTTGGCTCGCAATATGTCGGCGGGCTCTACCCGTGCGAGATGTGTTATTGGCAGCGCTGGCCGCATGGCGCCGCGATCCTGTTTGCGCTGCTTGCCTTCACCAGCCCAGCCGACCAACCGCGATCACGCAATTTCACGCTTGCAGCAGCGCTGGCGATCGCCGTTTCCGGGATCATCGGAGTCTATCACGCCGGGGTCGAAGCCAGGATTTTCGAGGGCATCACCACGTGCACCGCATCCGGCGGGGGCCTCAGCAATGCCGAGCTGCTCAAGCAGATCCTCGGCACCCCGCTGATCCGCTGCGACCAGGTGCAATGGTCGTTGTTCGGCATTTCGCTGGCCGGCTGGAATGCTATTTTCTCGCTTGGCGGCGCCGCCGCGATTCTGTTTCTGGTGCGCAAGGGCATGTCGCGCAAGGGCATGACACGATGAGCGACTGGCGCCCTGGCGATCGCCGCCCCGACTCAGCCTCGATGTTACGGGTCAATCAGGCCGGCGAATATGGCGCGACGCGGATTTACGCCGGGCAACTGGCGGTGCTGCGCAGCAATTCGGCCAAGAGCCGGCTGATCCAGCGCATGGCCACGCAGGAGGAGCGCCACCTGACGCGCTTCAACGCCTTGATGGCGGAGCGCCGGGTCCGCCCGACAATTCTCCAGCCGATCTGGAATATCGCCGGGTTCGCGCTCGGCGCGGCGACCGCGCTGTTGTCCGAAGACGCAGCCTTGGCCTGCACCGAAGCGGTCGAGACCGAAATCGACCGCCACTATGCCGATCAATTGCGCGAGCTTGGCGACGAAGATCCCGAGCTTGCAGCGGATATTGCCGAATTCCGGGCTGAGGAAGTTGAACATCGCGACGCGGCGATCGAACATGGTTCGGCCAACGCCCCGGCGCATCCGCTGCTCACTGCGGCGATTCGCGCCGGATGCCGGGTAGCGATTGGGCTTTCGAAGCGTATTTAGGGACATCACCGGCCGCTGGACCGTTGATGCGTTGAAAGGACATCGGACGACATGACCAGGTTGAACTTCATTTTCACGGGCGCCGCCGTCGCGCTGTCGAGCGCAGCGCTAATGACGCCTGTCGAGGCGCAGGCGCAGGATGCGTCGATCAGCGAGATAATCGTGTACGGCACCGACCCCTGCCCGCGCTCGACCGACGACGAGGTCGTGGTCTGCGCGCGCAAGCCCGAGGGCGAGCGTTATCGCATCCCCGAGCGGCTGCGCAGCAGCGGCCCGCGCCAATCGCGCCAGGCCTGGGCGAACAAGGCCAAGGCGCTCGAAACGGTCGGCGCGACCGGCCCCAACACCTGCTCGCCGGTCGGTCCTGGCGGCTTCACCGGTTGCCTTCAGCAGGTCATCCGCCAAGCGCATGAGGAGCGCAAGGAGCAGGTCGACGTCGAGACCGCGCCGGAAGAATAGGTCCTCGTGGTTACGTGGAAGTGCGGGGGCGCTCAGCCCTTCGCTTTTTCCGCCGCGATCCACGCCCGGACATTGGCGTCGAGGGTGTCCAATGGCACCGCGCCCTGGAGCAGCACCGCGTCGTGGAAGTGGCGAATGTCGAATTTGGGGCCCAGTTCCTTTTCGGCAAGCGTGCGCAATTCGCGGATTTTGAGCTCGCCAAGCTTATAGGCCAGCGCCTGGCCCGGGGTTGAAATATAGCGATTGACCTCCGCATCGACATTGGCGTCGGTCAGGGTCGTATTATCCTTGAAAAAGGCGACCGCCCGGGCCTTGTCCCAGCCCTTGGCGTGAAGCCCTGTGTCGACCACCAGCCGCGCCGCGCGCCACATTTCATAGCCCAGCCGGCCCATGTCCTTTTGCGGCGTATCGTACAGTCCCATTTCGATTCCGAGCCGCTCCGAATAGAGACCCCAGCCCTCAACGAAGGCGGTGAAGCCGGTGGTATTCTTGCGCCAATCCGGCATGTCCAGCTCCTGCTGGAGCGCGATCTGGTGATGATGGCCGGGGACTGCCTCGTGGACCGTCAGCGCCGGGATTTCCCACAGCGGCCGCTGGTCGAGTTTGCTGGTGTTGACGAAATAGGTGCCCGGAAGGCCCGCCTCGGGGCTGCCCTGATTATAATAAGCGGTGGTCGTCCCCTCCGCCGTCGCCGCCGGAATTTCCTTGATCGTGTAGGGCAAGCGCGGAAGGCGACCGAACAAGCTCGGCATCTTGCCGTCGATGCGCTTGGTCATGCGGGCGGTATATTGCATCAGCTCCTCACCCGTTTTGGCGAAATATTTGGGGTTGCTGCGCATGTCGGCGATCATCGCTTCGCGGCTGGCGAAGCCGGATTTCTTGGCCAAAGCGTCCATCTCCGCGCGAATCCGGGCAACCTCGCTGAGGCCGAGCTGGTGGATCTGCTCAGGCGTCCTGTCGGTGGTCGTGTGATAGCGGACGAGATAGGCATATTGCGCCTTGCCATCGGGCAGCGCTGCGACCGAATCGCTCTTCAGGCAATGCGGCCGAAGGTCGCTTGCATAAGCCCTCCGGAAGCTCTCGACCGCGGGCAGGATCGTGCTGGAGATCGTGGCCCGCGCCTGGCTTTGCATCGCGGCCCAGCGAGCGGCGGCGATGCCGCTTGGTGCGGCTTTGGCGAAGGGTTCGTAATAGGCTGATTTAGCCGGGTCGAGATCGCCAGCGGAAGCCAGCGCCTTGTCGAGCGGCGCGAGCGTCGAGCACGGCCGGCCATAACCCTTCTTTGCATAGACGACATCGACCGCGGTCTGCTCGCGAAGCAGTCCGCCGACCAGTGCCAGCCGAGCGAGGTAATTGTCATAATCCTCGGCGCTGCGCAGCGGCAAAGCGGCGAGATATTGGCCCAAATTGGCGTTGAGCGTGCCGCCGGCCGAATAAGAGACGAAATTGGCGCCGAACATCGCACCGGCGATCGAATCCTCGAGCTGGCGGTGAAGGATCGCGCGATTGACCTGATCCGCCGCCGACAGGCTCGCCGCCGGGATTGCGTCAAGCCGGGCAAGCAGCGCCTTGGCCTCTGCCACCTGGGCCAGCGCCGCGTCCGGGCCGACCTTGCCGATTTCGCGATCATAGGTTTTCACTCCCGCGAACGACGCGGCGATTGGCGAGTTGCGCAAATAGGTCGCGTAATAATCGTCCTGAAGCGTTTGGAAGTCCTCGACCGGACCGGCGAAGGCGGGCGCGACTGCGCCGACCGCGAGTGCGGCAATGATTATCGACGAACGGCGCATGATTTGAATTCCCCTTGTGAAGTTTGCCAGCCTAAGGCCCGGCCCGGGCTTCGCAACCGAAATTCGGCATTCGGCAATAGTGCTGCTCAACACCCTGAATTGCCACAGTGCTTGACTCGCGTTGACCGGAACATAATGTGAACACATGGCTCAATTGGACACGCGGGAGAAATTGGCGATTCTCGCCGATGCCGCCAAATATGACGCGTCATGCGCCTCCTCTGGCACCTCCAAGCGCGACAGTCGCGGCGGCAAGGGCTTGGGTTCGGCCGAGGGCATGGGCATTTGCCACGCTTACGCCCCCGACGGCCGCTGCATCTCGTTGCTCAAGATCCTGCTGACCAACAGCTGTATCTTCGATTGCCATTATTGCATCAATCGCAAGAGCTCGAACGTCCGCCGCGCGCGCTTCACCGCGCAGGAGGTCGTCCACCTCACACTGTCATTTTACAAACGCAATTATATCGAGGGATTGTTCCTGTCGTCGGGGATCATCAAATCGTCGAATTACACGATGGAGCAGATGGTCGAGGTCGCGCGGTGCCTGCGCGAGGACCATGATTTTCGCGGCTATATTCACCTCAAGACGATCCCCGATGCCGACCCCGAACTCGTCCGCCAGGCCGGGCTCCATGCCGACCGCGTGTCGATCAATGTCGAGCTTCCGACCACCGCCGGGCTGACCCGCCTCGCCCCCGAAAAATCAGTCGGGCAGATCGAAGGCGCGATGCAGGCGACCAAGCTCGAGATCGAAGACGGCAAGGACGCGCGGAGGAAATATAAGAGCGCGCCGATGTTCGCGCCAGCCGGCCAATCGACCCAGATGATCGTCGGCGCGGATGCGGCCAATGATGGCGACATCGTGGTTCGCGCAAGCCAGCTTTACGACCGCTTTCGCTTGCGCCGGGTCTATTACAGCGCCTTTTCGCCGATTCCGGATGCAAGCGCGGTGCTGCCGCTGCAACGTCCGCCGCTAATGCGCGAGCATCGGCTTTACCAATCGGATTGGCTGATGCGCTTTTACGGCTTCAAGCCGGCCGAGGTGGTGGCTGCGACCGACGACGGGATGCTGCCGCTCGACATCGATCCCAAGCTCGCCTGGGCACTCAAGTTTCGCGAAGGCTTTCCGGTCGACGTCAATCGTGCCTCGAAGGAGCAATTGCTGCGCGTCCCCGGGCTTGGCACCAAGGCGGTCGGTCGGATCATCAAGAGCCGCCGCTGGCGCGCGATCACGCTTGCCGATGTCGCTCGGCTGACGGTCAGCCTGACCAAGGTGCGGCCGTTCATCGTTACCGCCGACTGGCGCCCGATTCTGCTCACCGATCGGGCCGATCTGCGCGCTCTGACCCGGCCTAAAGTCCAGCAGCTCGAACTCTTCGCGGCCTAAGCCGTTAAGCAGCCGAGCAGAGGAGGCAAAACTATGGCCAAGGACATTTTCGACCGGTTGAAGCAGGATCACGACAAGCATCGCAAGCTGATCGCGGCGATCGAGAAGACGAGCGGCGACACGCCCGAACGGCGCGACTTGTTCGAGACGTTCAAGATTGATTCCAAGGCGCACGCGGCGAGCGAGGAAGTGACGCTTTATGCGATCCTGATGGGCGAGGTCGAGATGCGCGAATATGCCCGTCACGCCGCCGCCGATCACCACGAGATCGACGATGCAATAAAGGAAGTCGAGGAAACCGACTTCAGATCATCAGGCTGGCTGGCCAAGTTCAAGACACTCAAGGACGCCTATCTCGAGCATATCAAGGAAGAGGAGGACACGATCTTCCCCGATGCGCGCAAGGATCTGGGCGAAGCCAAATCGATCGAGTTGCGCGACGCTTTCAATGCCCTGAAGCCCGAGGAAATTGAGCGGCAGGAAAGCGGCGCCGACGATAAGATTGCCGACAAGATCGGCTAATGCCGCGGGCCCATGCTGCCTGAAGGACCGATGATCGATACGTTTCGGGTGGCGCTCTGCGCCCCGGATGATTTCGATGGGTGGCGCGATGCGGCGCGCGGTCTGGCGCACGCCGGGGTTCCGGTCGCAGCGATAGTGTGGGCTGTAGACGGCGAGGTCGGCGACCTGTTCGGCGCCGGCGCACCGCCGCCTCCGCCAGGTCCCAGCTTCGCGGTCCCGCGCGAGTTCATCGCTCTGGCCAAGGCCGCAATCTGCCACCGCGATCCCGAACGCTTCGCCTTGCTCTACGCCTTACTGCTCAAGATGCGCGACAATCGGCGCGCGCTGGAGGATCGGGCCGACGCGCTGGTCGACAAGCTCGAGCGGCTGGCCAAGGAGGTCCGCCGCGACGCCCACAGGATGCACGCCTTCGTTCGCTTCCGCGAAGTCGACGAACCCGATGGCAAGGCCCGCTTCGTCGCCTGGTTCGAGCCCGACAATTATATCGTCCGGCGCGAGGCGGGGTTTTTCGTGCGCCGCTTCGCCAACATGCGCTGGTCGATCCTGACCCCGGAATTGAGCATCCACTGGGATTGCGAGACTCTTCGCGAGGGGCCCGGCGCGACCAAGGCCGATGCCCCGGCGGGCGACTCGATCGAGGAGATTTGGAAGACCTATTACGCAAGCATCTTCAACCCGGCGCGGGTCAAGGTGAAGGCGATGCTGAAGGAAATGCCCAAGAAATATTGGGCGAATATGCCCGAGACTGCGCTGGTCGCGCCGCTTATCGCCGGTGCCCGCCAGCGCGAGATCGAGATGATCGCGCGCAGCGCCGCGGCCTTGTCAGCGACAGCTCCCACCGGCGCGGCGGATGGCGGCAATAATCGGGCGGCATGGTCGGCGCTGAAGGCCGAAGCGCGTCAATGCACCCGTTGTCATTTATATAAATGCGCGAGCCAGACCGTATTTGGCGAAGGCGCACTGAATGCCCGCATCCTGTTTGTCGGCGAGCAGCCCGGAGATCAGGAGGACTTGGCGGGACGTCCCTTCGTCGGGCCAGCGGGCGAGGTGTTCGACGCTGCGCTTGACGCCGCCGGCATCAAGCGGTCGGCCATTTACGTCTCCAACGCGGTCAAGCATTTCAAATTTGTCCTGCGCGGCAAGCGGCGGATCCACCAGAGCCCGGAAGCAAGCGAGATCAACGCCTGCCGCTGGTGGATCGAGCAGGAGCGCGAGCTAATTCGCCCGTCGCTTACGGTCGCATTGGGCGCGACGGCGGCCCGCAGCCTGTTCGGCAAAGTCATGGCGGTGGGCAAGAATCGCGGCGTGCCGCACCTGCTCGGTGATGGCAGCGAGGCCTGGATCACGGTCCACCCAAGCTACATCTTGCGCCTGCCTGAGGCATCATCGCGAACCGAGGAACGGGACCGCTTCATCGACGACCTCAAGCGTATCCACGAGCGCTGCCAAGCCCTGTCAAAATAAGGGTTGATATTGCGAACGCCTCGCATTAGCAGTCATTGATCATTGTTCTTAGGGGTAATTCATGTCTCGCTTCATTCTGGGCGCTTCTCTCGTCGCGCTTGCCTTCTCCCTTCCCACCGTGGCGCAAGCCGACGAAAATCTCTTCGCGTACAGCTATGGCAGCGAGACCCTCCCAGCGGGCGGGACCGAAGCCTATCTCTGGGCGACCGATCGGCGCGGGAAAGGCAGCGGCAGTTATAACGCCCAGGACTATAAGTTCGAGCTTGAGCACGGCTTTACCAATCGCCTGCAAGCTTCGCTCTACGTCAACTTTCTCTCGATTCACGCCAATCGACTTTAGCCCGTGATCGAGGACATTGACCGCAACTTCGCCTGGAACGGAATGCAGGCCTCGGCCAAATATGCCATTCTCAGCCCCTATAAGGACCCGATCGGCCTGGCCATTTACCTCGAGCCCGGCTTCGCCCGCTACAGCAGCAAGGACGGCGAACGCGAGGAGCAACGCAGCCTTGAGGCCAAGGTCCTGCTGCAGAAGAATTTCGCCGAGGACCGCATTATCTGGGTCGGTAATTTGACCGGCGAACAGGAATGGGAACGCGAAGTCGGCGGCGACGAATGGGAAAAGGAGTTCGAGCTTGAAGCCTCAACCGGCCTGGGCATGCGCGTCGGCCCCGGTTTGCACGTCGGCGCCGAGGGCCGCTATTCGAGCGTCTATGTCGATGGCGACCGCGAGAAGTGGGCGATCTTCGCCGGACCAACGGTCCACTATGCGGCCAAGAAATGGTGGGGGACACTGTCCTATCAGCACCAATTGGACGGCAATTCCGGGGCGCTTTCGAATTCGCGCAATCTCGACAGTTACACCAATCGCGAAATCCGGCTGAAACTGGGCTATAATTTCTAATGGCCCGATCGACTGACTGGTTTGCAATAATTCCGGCGGCGTTGATCGCGCCGGCGCCGGCATCGGCGACCGTCTATCTGTCGATCCCTGCGGCCCAGCAAGCCTTCTTCCCAGGCGCGCAAATGGTCGATCGCAAGATCGCTTTGAGCCCGGCACAGCGCAAGGCAATCGCCAAGACCGCCGGCGCCTCTGGCACTGATCAGGTCCAGCGCATCTGGGAGGCGAAGGCGGGCGGTAAGCGAACCGGCTGGTTCATCCTCGACCGAGTCATCGGCAAGCACGAATATATCACTTACGCAGTCGCGCTGTCGCCCGACGGAGCGGTTCGAGGGCTCGAAATCCTCGACTATCGCGAGACCTATGGCGGCGAGGTCCGCAACGCCAATTGGCGGCGGCAATTCTCTGGCAAAAAGCCGGGCCAATCGCTCAAGCTGGAACGCGATATCCGCAATATCTCGGGCGCGACCTTGTCCTCGCGGCACATCACCGATGGCGTCCGGCGCTTGCTGGTTACCTATCAGATGCTGCTCGCAGGGAGCTGAGATGCTGACCCGCCGCTGCCGCCCGTGGCTTGGAACCTTGGTCGAGGTCGAGGCCGAATGCGTCACTGCGATCGAAGCCGGATTCGCGGCGATTGAACGGGTCCACACCCTCATGAGCGCGCATCAGCCCATGAGCGAGATCAGCCGACTCAACCGCGGCGAGCGGGTCGAGATTTCGCCCGACACATGCGCGGTATTGGACCGAGCCCTGTTCTGGTTTGCGGCCAGCGACGGGATATTCGACCCCGTGGTGGCGGGGCGCAGCGCGATCGAGCGCGGGGCCCTCCCGCTCCACCCCGGCCAAGCCTTGCCCGAGCGATCGAGCGACTTGCGCCTGCTCCGGATGGAGGGGTCAATGGCGTGGCTTGAGCGGCCCGCCTACCTCGACCTCGGCGGGATCGCCAAGGGACATGCGGTCGACGCCGCCGTACGGGCGATGCGGATGGCTGGCGCCAGGAGCGGGCTGGTCAATGCCGGCGGCGACTTGGCCGTTTTTGGCCAGCCGCGCGGAATCGAAGTCGTCGACCCGTCGACCCGGGCACCGTTGCTTCACGTTCGGCTTGAAGATCGCGCCCTGGCGACCTCGGCGGGGGTGAGAAATGACAAGGGTCTGAGTTTCGTCCATTTGCCGCGCCGCTGCTCGCGTCTTGCTTCGGTCACCGTCGAGTCGGCCCATGCGATCGACGCCGATGCGCTGACCAAGATCGTCTTGGCAGGCCATCCGCGCCTGTCGGGACTGCTCGCCGCCGCCGATGCCCGGGCGCTCGCCATCGCCAATACTGGCGATATTTTCGATATGTGTGCGGACCGGCTAGCGGCATGAGGCGAAAGACAAAAGCACGCCCGACCCGGCTGCCGCGGTGGCACGAATATGCGGTCTATTTCAGCCTCGGCGCGCTCATCCTCACCGGCCTTGCCTGGCTGGGCCTCGATTGGGGCGTGCGGGTCGAGGGCGAGTTCGGACCCCAACGCCATCCCGCCGAACATTGGGCACTGATCGCTCACGGGATTGCGGCCTATGCCTTCCTGATCGTCGCCGGGGCGATGATCCCGGTCCATGTGAAACTGGGCTGGAACCTCGGTCGCAACAAGGTCAGCGGCTTGTGGCTGGGGCTTGGTAGCGGGGTCGCCGCGATTACCGCGCTTGGCCTCTATTACCTCGGCGGCGAGGGCGCCCGGTCGACCGCCAGCCTGGCACACTGGCTGGTCGGGCTCGTGCTGATCCCGGCCCTAATCATTCACGCCGTCCGTGGTCGGCGCGGCGGCTGAGGTCATTGCGCGGCAATCAATGTCTCCGCTCCGCCCAGGTCGACCGACACCAGGCGGCTGATGCCCTGTTCGATCATGGTCACGCCGTACAAGCGGTCCATCCGGCTCATCGTCACCGCATTATGGGTGACGATGAGGTAGCGCGTGTCGGTCTCCTCGGTCATCTTGGCGAGCAGATCGCAGAAGCGCTCGACATTGGCGTCGTCGAGCGGTGCGTCGACCTCGTCAAGGACGCAGATTGGCGCCGGGTTGGTGAGGAAGATGGCGAAGATCAACGCGATCGCGGTCAGCGCCTGCTCGCCGCCCGAGAGCAATGTCAGCGCGGACAATTTCTTGCCCGGCGGCTGGGCCATGATCTCCAATCCAGCCTCGAGCGGATCGTCGCTTTCGACCAGTTCGAGATGCGCCTGGCCGCCGTCGAACAGGGTGGTGAACAAGCGGCGGAAATGGGCATCGACCTGCTCGAACGCGCTCAGCAGCCGGACCCGCCCTTCGCGGTTGAGATTGCCGATCGAGCCGCGCAGGCGGTGGATCGCCTGGGTCAATTCCTCGGCTTCGCCAGCGCCGCGGCTGCGCGCTTCATCGAGCTCGGCCAATTCGCTTTCCGCGACCAGATTGACCGGGCCAATCCGCTCGCGCTCGATGATCAGCCGCTCGAGCATGCGGGCTTCCTCGGCCGAATCGCGCGGCTCATCCGCGGTAAATCCCAGCGCGTCCGGCAGGCGCTGGGGAATGACCTCGAACTTCTCGATGCTGGTCCGCGCGAGCTCGGTACTGCGCGCCTCTTGCGCTTCAGCCCGCGCAGCGGCTGCGGCGCGGCGTTCGCGCGCGTCGGCCGAGCGTTCATTGCGTCCGGCAATCTCCTCCGCCGCTGCGATCACCGCGCGTTCGGCCTCGGCTTCGGCGGCATTAGCTTCGCCGATCCGCACCCGGCTCAGATCATTGTCCTGCTCAAGCGTTCGGATCGCACCATCGAGCTCGGCCGGCTGATCCGCCAATTCGCGCCGCTCGAGCGCATATTGCGCGGAGCGTTCGGCCGCCTGGGCGAGCCGCTCGGCGGCGTCTTTCTGGCGGCCGCGCCACTCGCCCTGGGCACGCTCGCCGCTGCCCAGCCGGTCGCGATCGGCGGCGGTTTCGCGCGCTCGGGTGGCGGCTTCCGCGCGCTTGTCGGCAACCGCCGCCGACGCAATTGACGCGGCACTGCGCGCGCCTTCGACCTCGACCTCGAGCGCCGCCGGATCGGGCAGTTGCGCAAGCACCTGTTCGGCCGCCGCCAAAGCATCGCGCGACGCGCCCAGCACCGGATCGAGATCGCCGATACGCTGAGCCAGTCCAGATTTTTGCGCGTCGATGCGCTCGATTGCCGCAGCCGCAGCATCGCCCGCGCGCGCAGCATCGCGGCTGTCGCGTTCGGCGGCGAGCGCGGCCTGGCGGGCAGCTTCGGCATCGCTGCGCCCACGCTCCATCGCGGCCAGTGCGGAATCGCGGCTCGCGGTCGAATCCGCCACCCCCTGCTCGAGCGCCGGCAATTGCTCGGCAAGCTCGGCATGGCGATTGGCGCGGAGCAGCCGCTCGGCCGCGGCAGCGCCAGCGCTTTCGGCAATGAACCCGTCCCAGCGCCGCATCCGCCCGGCAATCGTCACCAGCCGCTGGCCAAGCGCCAAGGCTTGGCCTGTATCACTGTCCGCCACCGCCACCTGCCGCAGCCGCCGCTGGAGCTGCGGCGGGGCGCTGGCATGATCGGCCAGACGGCGCGTGCCGGCGGGCAAAGCGGGGTCGTCCTCCGCCGCCTCGGAGCCGACCCAGCGGCGCTGCGAATCGCCGCCGACCGCCGCGTCCGCATCCTCCCCCAGCGCCGCCGCCAGCGCGCGCTCAAAGCCCGGCTCGGCGCGCAGGCTGGCGATCGCCGCGCTTCCGCCTTGATCGAGTGCGCGGGCCAAAGCATCATGTTCGGACGACGCCGCCGAAAAGGCCGCACGCGCCCCCGCCAAGCGGCTTTCGGCGAGGTCGCGCTCCTCGGCCGCTTCGGCGCGTGCTTCCTCGGCGCGGACCCGGGTCGCTTCTGCGTCGGCCAAGGCAGCAGCGGCCGTCTTGCCGCGCGCATCGGCCTCGGACTGGGCCTGCCGCTCGGCCGCGCCATCGCCAAGCCCGCCCAGCTGGCGAGCCAATTTGTCATGTTCCTGTTCGGTCCGCTGGAGCTGCGCCCGAGCAGCCTCCAGCGCGGCGTCGGCGACCCGCCGCTCGGCGCGCATCGCCGCCTGGCGCGCGAGGAGGTCGGCCAGCGCCGCCTCGGCCCCGCGCGAGCGTTCCTCGAGCGTGGTCAACTCGCTCGCGATCCGCGCCGCCGACCCCTCCGACTGGCCAAGCCGCGTCTCGATCTCGGCGCGTTCTTCCTCAAGCTGGGCGATCGCCCGCTCGGCATCTCCCTGCAACGCTTGCTCGCGCGCCATGTCGAAGCCGAGTGCGCTATCGAGCCGTTCGAGCTCCGCCAGGCGCCGAGCGACCGTATCGCGCCGGGCCCGAGCGCTGGCCAATTGATGCGCCAACTCATGCCCCTGATCGCGCACCTGGGTCAGCGCCGCCCGAGTCTCGGCAAGCGCGGTATTGGCCCCGTCCAGCGCCGCTTGTCCCTGAGCGATCGAGGCGTGAAGGGACGCGACCTCGGTTTCGGCCGCGCGGGCATCGGCGACGGCTGCGGTGGCGGCATGTTCGGCCTCGCTCCAGCGCGCGTGGAGCAGCTGCGCTTCGACGCTGCGGATTTGGTCGGTGAGCTTGCGATAGCGTTCGGCGGCGCGGGCCTGTCGGCGCAATGCCGCAGCGCGCTGCTCCTGGTCGCCGAGGATTTCGGCTAGGCGAGCAAGGTTGGTCTCGGCGGCGCGCAATTTCTGTTCGGCATCCTTGCGCCGCGCGTGAAGGCCGGAGATGCCGGCGGCTTCTTCGAGCAACTGCCGGCGCTCGACCGGCTTGGCGGCGATGACCGCGCCTATCTTCCCCTGGCTGACCAATGCCGGCGAGTGGGCGCCGGTGGCGGCGTCGGCGAACAACAGGGCGACGTCCTTGGCGCGGACGTCGCGCCCGTCGATCCGGTAGGCGGAGCCCGAGCCGCGTTCGATCCGGCGGGTGACTTCGCTTTCACCGGCCGCGACCTCAAGCGCCTCAGCCTCGGCCGCAGCGCGCTCGACAAGGATCGAGACTTCGGCGAAATCGCGCGCCGGGCGACTGGCGGTGCCGGCGAAGATGACATCGTCCATGCCCCCGCCGCGCATCGACTTCGGGCTCGATTCGCCCATTGCCCAACGCAGCGCCTCGAGCAAATTGGACTTGCCGCAGCCATTGGGGCCGACGACTCCGGTCAGGCCCGGCTCGATGCGCAATTCGGTCGCTTCGACGAAGCTTTTGAACCCGCTGAGCTTGAGCCGCTTGATCCGCAAGTTCGCGCCGCCCCTTTCGTCGGCTCTAGCTGCTCAGGGCTGCCTTAAGCTTGCTCTCAAGCGCCGGCCAACCCGCGACCTTGGTGAGCATTTCGCCATTTAGGATGAAGGTCGGCGTGCCGGGGAATTCAGGAAAGTCGGTGGTCGCCTGACCGGTCATCGCAACCAGTTGGTTGACCGCGTCTTCATCGGCCAGGCACTTATTGGTCTTGGCCAGCGGAATGCCCCGAACCGCGGCATATTGCTGGAAGCCGGCAAGCTTGGCGAGTTCGACGAATTGCCGGTTGGGCGGCAAATTCTGAAGCGATTCGAGCTGGGCCTTGGGGGCCTCCTGGACCTTGGCGATCCACTTCGGCTGGTCCTTGTAGAGGGCGCGGGCGAGCGGGAAGAAGGACTTGGCGCCGTTGCAGCGCGCGACCAGCGTCGCCGTAAGATCGAACGGATCGCGCACATAATTACGGAATTCGAACCCGACCTTGCCGGTCTTGACGTAATTCTGAATCAGCGGCTCTGTCCCGGTCTCGTCGAATTCGCGGCAGTGCGGACAGGTCAGCGAACCATATTCGACCAGCTGCACCTTGGCCGCCGGATTGCCCATCAGGAAACCGCCCGCCGGGGTCGCGGTAACCACACTCGACCAATCGCCATTCTTGGGCGGCGCAACCTTCAGCGTCGCCGTGCCGCCGGTCGCGGCATTGCCTTCGTTGCTATTGCATCCGGCGACAGCCACCAATGCGGCGGCACAGGTCAGAAACAGTCTCGGCGTCATGCTCATTTGCTCCGCTTGGTCGAACTTGGGTCGGGGTCGCCCTCTGGAAGGGCTGGAAGACCGTTGCTAGCGGCAATTTTGCCGGCAAGCGACTCCAGACAGGCGCGAAGCTCGAGATCGGCGATTTCGCGAAGCCCCTCGCCCAGCTCGCGCGGGATCGGCCCGGCGACGGGCCGCTTGATCGTTGGCGGCTGTGGTGTGGCGCGGCCTTGGCGAAAGACGATCCGGTCGACCGCTGCATAGCCGAAGAACTGGTTGACCCGATCGATGATCATCGGCGCGCTGTGCTGGATCAGCGGGGCATGCGCGCCCTCGACCAGCAAAGTCAGCGCGCCACCCTTTTTCTTGCCCTGGGGGAAGCGGATCGATTCGGGCGAGCTGACCTTGGCGTAGCGATCGCCGACAATTTCGGACCAGCGGCTGACGATCGCACCTTGCATGAACCCGAACCGCCGAAACGACAGCCCGCCAATGGCCGCGACCAGATCGCCCGCGGCGCGGGGCCGGCAGCTGCGGGGGGCTTCGTCATTTGCGGCCTTCTTCACCATCACCGCCGGACCATGCCATAGCGGCCGCGTGACCGCCAACGCCGCCGCGCGCCGGGCCGACAGGCTATTGGGCTTTTATGTGGATAAGTCGCGCGACCTGCCGTGGCGCTCGCCGCCCGGCGGCGCCGGCCTCGACCCCTATCGCGTGTGGTTGAGTGAAATCATGCTCCAGCAAACGACAGTGGCGACGGTCGTTCCCCGATTCGCGCGCTTCGTCGAGCGCTGGCCGACGCTCGCGGCGCTGGCCGGGGCAAGCGATGAAGAAGTGCTCGGCGAATGGGCAGGCCTTGGCTATTACGCCCGCGCCCGCAATTTGATCGCCTGCGCTCGGCAGGTCGCAGCGGCCGGCGGCTTTCCGCGCACCGCGGCCGAGCTGCGCAAGCTGCCGGGGCTGGGCGCTTACACCTCGGCAGCAATCGCAGCGATCGCATTCGCCGAGGATGTCGCGCCCATCGATACCAATGTTTCGCGAGTGATCGCGCGGTTGCACGCCATCGCCAATCCGGCTGCGGACCAGATCGAGCGACACTTCCGCGACCTGGCACCGACCGGGCGCTCGGGTGATGTGGCGCAAGCGTTGATGGATGTCGGCGCGACGATCTGTCGACCGCGCAACCCGCGCTGCGAGGACTGCCCAATGGTCGACGGGTGCCTGGCCCGCGCATCCGGTACGCCCGAGATGTTTCCAACCCCCAAGGCGCGTTCCGAGCGCCCGCAACGGTTCGGGATCGCCTGGTGGATCGAGCGCGACGGCCATGTCTGGCTGGTCCGTCGTCCGCCGCGCGGACTGCTGGGCGGGATGGCCGCACTTCCGGGCGCAAACTGGTGCGATGAGCAGCCCGAGGCGGCGTGCGTGATGGCGAGCGTTCGCCACATCTTCACCCACTTCGCGCTCGATCTTGCGATCTGCCCGGCGGAGGCGCCAATGGGCGAAGGTTGGTGGCATCCACTGGAGGCAATCGGCGAAGCGGGACTGCCCACGCTCTACCGCCGCGCCGTGTCGCAGGTGCTCGAAGCGCGAGCGGCGAGCAACCCGCTCCGACTCGACCCGGCTTGAAGTCGCCCCCAGTCGACCGTAAAGGACCGCCAAAATCTGTGTTTCAGCCTCGGTACTCGCCCGAAGGAATTTCCATGGACGATCGTTTCAATACTACTGCCGGTTGGGTCCTGTTCGCGGGCATCGTCGCGCTTGGCGGATCG
>JBDSEL010000135.1:0-4255 GCA_039920065.1 Sphingomicrobium sp.
GTCGGCGGCGGGCTTTCGGGCCAGGCCGGTGCGGTCAAGCACGGCATCTCGCAGGCGCTGACCCGCTTCGAGCCGGCGCTGCGTAGCGTGGTCAAGTCAGCCGGGTTCCTGACCCGCGACAGTCGTGCGGTCGAACGTAAGAAATACGGTCGCGCCAAGGCCCGCAAGAGCTTCCAGTTCTCGAAGCGTTAAGCGACCAACTTGGGCACCTACGAGTGGGGCGGTTCGGGACTTCCGGACCGCCCTTTTCACATCTAGACTGCGGCCATGCCCCGCGCCTTCACCCGTGCCGTCAGCCCGCGCCTCGCCGAGTGCCAACTGACGCATCAAGGACGCGTGCCGATCGATGCCGAGCGCGCCGTTGTTCAGCACGCCGCTTATGAGCAGGCGCTGCGCGATGCCGGGTTCGACGTCATCCGCCTGCCCGACCTGCCCGACGATCCCGACGCGGTGTTTGTCGAGGACACCGCCTTGCTGCTCGGCGATCATGCGATCCTCACCCGTCCCGGAGTCGCCAGTCGCATCGGTGAAGTCGACTCGACCGCCGCCGGGCTCGCGGGCCTCTTCACCTTTCATCGCATTGCAACCGGCCACGTCGACGGCGGCGACGTGCTGCGCATCGGGCAGCGGCTCTACGTCGGCCTTTCGACGCGCACCGACCAAGCCGGGATCGACGCGCTCGCCGGCCTTGCCGGTCCACTCGGCTTCCAGGTCGTCCGCGCCGAGCTTCGCGACTGCCTCCACCTCAAGACCGGGGCCACCCTTGCCGCGCCCGGCCTGTTGCTGGTCAACCCGCAAGCCGTCGATCCGGCGCAATTCGACGGAGTCGAAGCATTGGCCACGGACCCGGCCGAGCCCGCCGCCGCCAATTGCGTCATGGCCGGCCGACACGTGATCCTTGGTGCCGGCAGCCCGGCCACCGCCGCCAAGCTGCGCGCGCGTGGCCTTGTCGTCATCGAAGTCGATGTGTCGGAGCTTCAGAAGGCCGAAGCCGGTGGCACCTGCATGAGTTTGATCGACGACCGTTAAGCGCTTGTTGCGCTAGTCCATCGCCACATGCTGGTCCTGAGCGACCCGCCCGCCACTGCGCTTCATCAGCAGCAGCAGCGGCAGCACCGACAGGGTAATAATCATCATCAGCTTGAAATCGTCGAGATAGGCGATGAACAGCGCCTGCCGGGTAATTTCGCCGTTGAGGATTGCGGTCGCCAGCGGGCCAGCGACGGGGCCCGCAGTCTGGAGCACGGTCGGGTCGATCGTCGGGATGGTTTGCTGGGTGATGTTCGAAGCAAGATCGGCGTGGCTGACCTGGGTCATTCGCACCAGCTGCGCGCTGACGATCGAAATGCCGACCGAGCCGCCGATATTGCGCGACAGGTTGAGCAGCGAGGCGGCGGTGGTGCGCATGCGCGGCATCAACGTCTCGAACGCCAGGCTTTGCAGCGGGACGAAAATGAGGCCCAGGCCAAGACCCTGGACGAGCCCGCTGATGACCACCGGGCGCGACGATTGCTCGAGCGCGAAGCCGGTCATCAGGTACAGCGAATAGCCCATCAGGACGACCCCGAGCCCGACCAACATCCGCGCGTCGACTTTGCCCGTCAGCTTACCCGCAAGCAGCATCGAGATCAGCGTCCCGACCCCGCGCGGGGCGGTCAGAATGCCCGATTGCAGCACCGAATATCCGTACATGCTCTGCAGCAACGGCGGGAGCAGCGCGAGGCCGGCGAGCAGCAACACCCCAGTCACCGCCATGAACACCAGGCCAGTGGCGAAATTGCGGTCGGCGAACAGGTGTCGCTCGAACAGCGGATTGCGAGCGGTCAGGATGTGGACGACGAACATCCACGCCGCCGCCAGCGCGACCCCCGCCTCGACGATGATTTCCCAGCTGTCGAACCAGTCTTCCTGCTGGCCGCGATCGAGGAACAACTGCAATCCGCCAAGCGCCAGCGCGAGCAGCCCGAAGCCAAGTACATCGAACTTGCGGCGGTTCTTTTCGGCGCGTGGCATGAAGCGGATCAGCAGCAGGATGCAGAGTATCCCGATCGGCAAATTGACCAGGAACACCCAGCGCCAATTGAAATTGTCGGTCAGCCAGCCGCCCAGCACTGGCCCCATGATCGGCCCGATCATGATCCCGCCGCCAAACAACGCCATCGCCTGACCGTGCTTTTCGCGTGGGTTGATGTCGAACATCGTTGCCTGCGCCAGTGGCACGATGAACGCGCCGCTGACCCCCTGAAGCGCGCGATAGAGGACCATCTGCGCCAGGCTGGTCGCAGTCGCGCACATCACCGAGGTGGCGGTAAAGCCGATGACCGAAACCAGCAGCAGGCGCTTGCGCCCGACCCGGTCGGCGAGCCAGCCGCTGATCGGGAGCGCGATCGCCGCCGCGACGATATAGCTGGTCAGCACCCAATTGACGCTGTCCTGGGTCGCGCTGAGGCTGGCCTGCATATGCGGCAGCGCGACATTGGCGATCGTCGTGTCGAGCACTTGCAGCAGGACCGCCATCATCACCGCGATGGTGACAATGACTTTCTCGGTCGTCGGCAGCGGCTGGGCGGCGACGTGATCGGGCAGGTCGGCCATCGGCCCGGCCGCCTTATTGGCCGTCGAGGTAGACGGTGACGTCGGCGGAGAGGCCGGCGATCAATGGCTTGTCGGGGATGTCGACGAACGAGATTCGGACCGGCACGCGTTGAACGACCTTGACCCAATTGCCGTTGGCATTCTGCGCCGGAAGGATCGAGAATTCAGAGCCGGTTCCGGCCCCGAGATTGCCGACACGGCCTTCGAATTCGCGGCCCGGATAGGCGTCGATCGTAATTTTCACCCGCTGGCCCGGCACCATTCGGCCGAGGTCGCGTTCCTTGAAATTGGCTTCGACCCACGATTGGCGGCTCTTGACCAGCGACACCATCCCGACCCCGGTCACCGCCATCTGCCCGACCTGAAGATTGTCGGCGTTTTCGATCACCCCGTCCATCGGTGCGAACACGCGGCTGCGGCGAAGGTCGAGCTTGGCCTTGTCGATCGCCGCGCGCGCCGCCGCAATCGAAGGCTGCTCGCCCGGCGCAATGGCGGCACCGGCGTTGGCGGCGCGGGCGCGGGCGTCGGCCAGGTCGGTTTCGGCGGTCCTGACTTCGTTCAAGGCATCGTCGTAGGCCGAGCGGGTGGTGAAGCCGCGCTTGAGCAGGGACTGCTGTCGCGACAAGGCATTGCGCTTGATCGACAAATTGGCAGAGGCCCCCGAAATGTCGGCGCCGGTGCCTGCGGCCTGGGTCTTCAATTGAACCGTTTGAAGCTGGGCTGCGGCCATCTGCGCCTCGGCCTGCTCGAGCGCCACGGTATAGGGGTCGGCGGCGATTTCGAACAGCAATTGGCCGCGCTTCACCTGCGCGCCATTCTTGACATAGACCTTGGCGATCGGACCGTTGACCAACGGACTGACCGAGACGATGTCCTGCTTCACCCGGGCATCGTCGGTTGACACGCTGGTCCCGCTGGTCAGCCAGAAATAGGCGAAAGCGGTCAGCAGCAGGGCTGGCAGCGCAAGCATGATGACAAGGTTGCGGCGGCGCTTCTTGGCGGCACGCTCGGCACGCTTGGTGTCGACGACTTCAGGGTCGAGGTCGCGGGTGGTGATCTTGTTCATTGATTGGCTGCCTTGGCCGGGGCGGCCGAGCGCCCGACATTGTTGCGAATGGTTTCGAGCGCGCCGCGAACGACCGCCAGGGTGTCGAGATCGAGGCCGACATAGGCCTCCTCGATCAGCTCCTCGCCCAGGCGATCGAGCTTGAGCTTGAGCGGCCGTGCGGTCGCGGTCAGGAACAACAGCCACGCCCGCCGGTCACCCGGATCGCGGCGACGCTCGACCAGCCCGGCCTCCTCCAGGCGATCGATGATCCGGCACAAGGTGATCGGCTCGATATCGAGCATCTCTGCGAGTTCGACCTGCTTGAGGCCGGGCGAGCGGTCGAGGCGGAACATCACCTTCCACTGGGCGCGAGTGACTCCAAGGCTGGTGGCCCGCCGATCGAAGGCGCGGCGAAGGGCATGAGCAGTCTCGGCAATCTCGAACGGGAGCGTATCCATGACGACCATATAATAAGTGTACTTATTATCTGCAAGCGTCATGGCTTACTGGCTTGATGAGGTGGATCCTTGGGTCAAGGTATTGGCGGGTCGCCCCACTTGTGGCGGGCGCTCCAAAGCCTAAACATGTCCCACATGCTTGGTTTTGGAGCGG
>JBDSEL010000136.1:0-12825 GCA_039920065.1 Sphingomicrobium sp.
GCTTAGCGGTTGGCAACAGGGCGGCATCCCCATAAAGGCGGTGCCGCCCTTGTTGTATCTGCAGGATGACCGTCGCGATGACCTTGCCCCGCTTCCACCGAATCCTGCTCAAGCTGTCCGGCGAGGCATTGATGGGGCAGGGCCAGTTCGGGATTGACCCCGATGCGGTCGCCGGAATGGCTGGCGAAGTGAAGGCGGCCAAGGAGACCGGGCTGGAAATCTGCTTGGTTATCGGCGGCGGCAATATCTTTCGCGGCATGTCCGGCGCGGCCAAGGGGATGGACCGCGCGCAGGCCGATTACATGGGCATGCTGGCGACCGTCATGAACGCACTGGCGATGCAGAACGCGCTTGAACAGCTTGGCGTCGAAACCCGCGTTATGTCGGCGATCCGCATGGACCAGGTGTGCGAGCCGGTTATCCGCCGCCGCGCTGAGCGCCATCTCGCCAAAGGCCGCGTGGTGATTTTCGCCGCCGGCGTCGGCAGCCCGTTTTTCACCACCGATACCGGGGCGGCATTGCGCGCCGCTGAAATGAAGTGCGATGCCTTGTTCAAGGGCACCAGCGTCGACGGTATTTACGACGCCGATCCCAAGAAAAAAGCCGGCGCCAAGCGCTACGAGACGATTGGTTTCGACCGCATGCTGGCGGACGACCTCAAGGTCATGGACGCATCGGCGGTCGCCTTGTGCCGTGACAATGATATCCCGATTGTCGTGTTCAACATCCGCGAAAACGGTAACCTCGCCCGGGTTCTGTCGGGCAAGGGCACCGCGACAGTCGTTCAGAACGGAGAGTGAAATGCCTGCCACTGTCGATACCGCCGATCTCAAGCGCCGCATGCTCGGTGCGATCGAGGCCCTGAAACACGACCTTGGCGGGCTGCGCACCGGACGCGCGTCGATCGCGCTGGTCGATGGCATCCAGGTCGAGGTCTATGGCGCCAATATGCCGCTCAATCAGGTGGCGACCGTGTCGGTCCCCGAACCGCGGCTGATCAGCATCCAAGTGTGGGATAAATCGAACATCTCGCCGGTCGAAAAAGCCGTGCGCGGTGCCAATTTGGGCATCAATCCGGTAACCGATGGCCAGGTCATCCGACTACCGATCCCTGATCTGACCGAGGAGCGGCGCAAGGAATTGGCCAAGCTGGTCGGACAATATGCCGAAAAGGCGCGGATCTCGGTCCGCAACGTCCGCCGCGACGGCATGGACAGCCTCAAGGCCGACGAGAAAAAGGGCAATATCGGCGAAGACGAGCGCAAGCGCCTCGAGACCGACGTCCAGAAGCTGACCGACGACATCATTAGGGAAATCGACGAGACCTCGGCCGGCAAGGAAAAGGAAATCCTCAACAAGTGAGCCCGGCGCACGCGCCGGATGCGCCGTTGAGCGCCTCGGGGGGCCCGGCGGCCGTGCCGCGCCATGTCGCCATCATCATGGACGGCAATGGCCGCTGGGCCGAGCGCCGCAAGCTGCCGCGCGTCGCCGGCCATCGCGCCGGTGCCGAAGCGGTGCGCAAGGCGATGCAATCGGCCACCGACCTCGGCGTCGAAGTGCTGACGCTCTACGCTTTCTCGTCGGAGAACTGGCGCCGCAGCGCCGAGGAAATCTCTGACCTCAAGCAATTGATGGGCTTCTACCTCGAGCGTGAGTTGAAGACGATCGAGCGCGAAGGCGTGCGGCTCAAGCTGATCGGCGATCCCACCGCTTTCGGACCGGCCCTTGCCGAACGCCTCGAACGCGCGGTTGAGCGGACCGCCGCCAATCGCCGACTGACGTTGTGCGTGGCGCTCAATTACGGCAGCCAGCAGGAAATCGCAGTCGCCGCGCGCGCGCTGGCCGAGGACGCGAGGAGCGGCGCGATCGATCCGGCAATGATCGATCCGGAGGCGCTTGGCGCGCGGATGCAGACCGCGGATCTGCCGCCGCTCGATCTGCTCATCCGCACCTCGGGCGAAATCCGCCTGAGCAACTTTCTATTGTGGCAGGCGGCCTATGCCGAATTGCTGTTCCTCGACACCTTGTGGCCCGATTTCGACGAAGCCGTATTTGCCGACGCCATCGCTCAATATAGCGAGCGCCGGCGCCGGTTCGGCGGCCGATGAACGATCTTGCCCTTCGCTCGCTGTCGGCGGTTGCGATGGTCGCCCTGGCGCTCGGCGCGGCGCTGCTTGGTGGCAATTTGTTCGCGCTCGCGGTTGCTGCCATCGCCACGCTGATGTTCTTCGAATGGACTCGGCTGGTGCGCGGTTGGGGGCCCCTATGGTACGCTGCGGGCTTTGTTTATGCGCTGGTCCCCGCGCTGGCCCTGCTGTGGATGCGCGAGCGCTACGGCCAAGGGCTCGAACTCCTCCTGTGGGTGTTCCTTGTCACCTGGTCGACCGATATCGGCGCCTATTTCGCCGGCCGCAGTCTGGGCAAGCGCAAGCTCGCCCCGTCGATCAGCCCTAACAAGACGGTCGAGGGCCTGGTTGGCGGGGTCTTCGCCGCTGCACTGATCGCGGGGGCGTGGGTGATGTGGACCGGGCTTGATCGCAACCTATTGTGGCTGGCGCCGCTATTCGCAGCGGCGGCGCAAGGCGGCGACCTGTTCGAAAGCTGGATGAAGCGCCGCGCCGGGGTCAAGGATTCGGGCGCGTGGCTGCCCGGCCATGGCGGCATCCTCGATCGTCTCGACGGCCTCGTCGTCGTCGCTACATTGACCGCGGCGGCGCAGCTTTCCGGACTGCTGTGACCCGCACGGTCACGATCCTTGGCGCGACCGGCTCGATCGGCACCTCGACGCTCGATTTGATCGAACGCAATCCCGAGCAGTTCCGCATCGGCGCGGTCACAGCCCATTCGAACGTCGCCGAGCTCGCTGCAATCGCTCGCCGCACCGGCGCGGCCACTGCCGTCATTGCCGATGACGCTCTGCTCGGGGAACTGCGGGCAGCGCTCGCCGGTGCCGATTGCGTTGCAGCAGCGGGCGAGCAGGCGCTGGCCGAGGCGGCGGCGGGGGATGCCGATCTGGTGGTGGCAGCGATTGTCGGCTGCGCGGGCCTCAAGCCGGTCATGGCGGCGGTCGAAGCGGGGCGGACGATCGCCTTGGCCAACAAGGAGGCGCTGGTCACCGCGGGTGCCTTGATGATCCATGCCGCGCGCCGGGCAGGGGCGCATATACTGCCCATCGACAGCGAGCATAATGCGATATTCCAATGCGTTGCGAGCTCAACCTACGAAGATATCGAACGTATTGTCCTGACCGCCAGCGGGGGTCCGTTTCGAAACTGGGACAAGGCCGCGATGGACATCGCCACGCCGGCGCAGGCGGTCGCTCACCCCAATTGGTCGATGGGCGCGAAAATCTCGGTCGATTCGGCGACGATGATGAACAAGGGCCTCGAGCTGATCGAGGCGCATTATCTGTTCGGCCTGCCATCGCAACGGATCGACATCGTCATTCACCCGCAATCGCTCATCCACTCGCTGGTCGAATTCGTCGACGGCTCGATGTTGGCACAGCTCGGCAGCCCCGACATGCGGATCGCGATCGCTTATGCATTGGCCTGGCCCAAGCGCATGGCGACGCCGGCCGAGCGGTTGAACCTCATCGACGTCGCGCGGCTGGACTTCGAAGCGCCCGATGAAACGCGCTTCCCGGCGCTCAAACTGGCCCGCTGCGCGCTTGAGGCGGGCGGGGCCGCGCCGATTGTCCTCAACGCCGCCAATGAGGTCGCCGTCGAACGCTTCCTTGCGCAGCAGCTCGGCTTTGCCGATATAGCTCGAATCGTTGAACAATCGCTGGCCACGGACGACAGTCTCGAACCGCGCTCGATCGACGATGTACTCGCCATCGACCAGGCGGTCCGCGTTCGGGCTGCCACTTTACTCGGGAAGGCCCAACGCTGATGCTTCCGCAGCCGCCCTTCTGGCTGATCATAATCGGCTTCATTTGTGCGCTCGGGCCACTCGTGTTCATCCACGAATTTGGCCATTATCTGGTCGCGCGCTGGCTCGGCATTCGCGCTGAAGTCTTCTCGATCGGCTTCGGGCGCGAGATCTTCGGCCGCACCGACAAGCTTGGCACCCGCTGGAAAGTCGGCTGGCTGCCCCTCGGCGGCTACGTCAAATTCCTCGGAGACATGAATGCGGCGAGCGAGCCTGGCGTTGAATCCGATGTCGCGCCTGAACTTCGCCCCTACGCCTTCCAGTTCCGGCCGGTGTGGCAGCGGTTCCTCGTCGTGTTGGCGGGGCCAATTGCCAATTTCCTTACCGCGATCCTGATTTTCGCGGCCTTCTTCATCGGCTTCGGCTCGCCGCAGACCAATGTCATCGGCGCCGTCCAGCCGGGCAGCGCGGCAGCCCGTGCCGGGCTTCAGCCGGGGGATCGCATCCTCGCCATCGCCAATCGCTCGACCAAGACCTTCGACGATGTCCGCTCGGTAACCATGATCCGCCCCGACAAGACCGTCATCGTGCGCTTCGAACGCGGCGGTACGGTCCAGGCCAAGCCGGTCACGTTGGACAAGGATGTGATCGTCGATCCATTCGGCAAGAGCTTCGAGCGCGGTTTGCTGGGGATTGCGCCGTCGACGAGTTCGCTGCGCCGGATGGGGCCGATCGAGGCCATTCCCGAGGCCATCGGCTATACCTGGCGGATCACCGTCGCCATGGCCGACGGGCTTGGCCAGATCATCGCCGGCGATCGCGGGACCGAGGATGTCGGCGGGCCCATCAAGATCGCCCAGATCGCCGGACAGCAGGCGAGCCTGGGTCTGCTGCCCTTCGTCCAGCTGGTCGCATTATTCTCCATCAATCTCGGGTTCATCAATCTTTTGCCAGTCCCGATGCTCGATGGCGGTCACCTTGCATTCTATGCCGTGGAGGCAGTACGGCGGCGTCCACTCAGCGCGCAGGCGACCGAGTGGGCATTCCGTGGCGGACTTGCCCTCATCCTTGCCCTGGTCCTGTTCACGACCGTCAATGATTTGGGGTCGGTTGGCCTCATCGACGGCCTCCACCGCTTGATTGGCTGAGAGGGTTCGGGCAGGGGCTGTGCCGGTTTTGCGCGCGTTGCGCGGTAATGACGATTTTGCAGGTAAAGGCGGGGACGCGTGAATTCATTGAACAAGAGTTTTGGCAGCCGCGCGGCGGGGTTGCTCATGGCCGGGACAATCCTTGGCGGATCCTCGACTGCGGCCTGGGCGCAGGGCGTTCCAGCAGTTGCTCCGGCAGCGCAGATCGCGGCCGCTGCAGAAGGCGTCGTTCGCTCGGTCAGCGTTACCGGCAACCAGCGTCTCGAGCCCGAAACCATCCGCGCTTATGCCAACCTTGCAATCGGCGATACCTATACTGCGACCAAGCTCGACCAGTCCTTGAAGGACCTCTACGCAACGCAATTGTTCGCGGATGTCACGATTACCGGCGCTGACACCGGCAATTTGATCATCGAGGTCAAGGAAAATCCGGTCATCAACCGCATCATCCTCGAGGGCAACAAGCGCCTTAAGGACGATAAGATTTCGCCCGAGATCAAGTCTGCTCCTCGCCAGATTTTCACCCGCTCGTCGGTCCGCGCCGATGTTGACCGGATCCTCGAACTCTATCGCCGTGAAGGCCGGTTCGCCGCCCGCGTCGAACCCAAGATCGTCCAGCTCGACCAGAACCGGGTCGATGTGGTGTTCGAAATCAGCGAAGGCGAATTGGCCAAGGTCCGCGCCATCAACATCATCGGCAACGCCAATTTCTCCGATGGTCGCGTGCAAAAGGAAATGTACACCAAGAAGGCCGGCGGCATCCTTGGCTTCCTCAAGCAGAACGACACCTACGATCCCGATCGCCTGGCCGCCGACCAGCAGAAGCTGCGCGCCTTTTACCTGACCCAGGGTTATGCCGACTTCCGGGTCGTTTCGGCGCTTGCCGAATTAACCCCCGACCGACGCGATTTCGTCATCACTTACGTCGTCGAGGAAGGGCCGCGCTACAAGTTCGGCACCGTTGAGGCCGACAGCGCAGTACGCGATTTGCCCAATGACCAAGTCAAGGCGCTGGTCCAGGTCACACCGGGCACCTGGTTCAACGCCAAGAAGATTGAGGACGCCGTGACCCGCGTCGAGGAAGCCGCTGGCAACCTTGGCTATGCCTTCGCCGATGTCAGCCCGGCATATGAGCGCGATTCCGAGAAGATGTTGATGAACATCACGGTCAAGGTCGGCCAGACGCCCCGCGTCTATGTCGAGCGCATCGACATCACCGGCAACACGACGACCCGCGACAAAGTCATTCGCCGCGAATTCCGCCTCAACGAGGGCGACGCCTTCAACGCGGTCAAGCTCAAGCGCAGCCAGGACCGGATCGAGAGCCTTGGCTTCTTCCAGCAGAATCTCGAGATTAAACAGACCGAGGGCTCTGCGCCCGATCGGGTCGTCCTTGGCCTCAACGTCCAGGAAAAGCCGACCGGCCAGATCCAGTTCTCGGGTGGCTATTCATCGCTCGAACGGTTCATTCTCCAGCTCGGCCTGTCGCAGAATAATTTCCTCGGCAAGGGCCAGCAGCTCGACGCCTCGGTCAATTATTCGCGCTATTCGCGATCAGCCTCGATCGGCTTCGTCGAACCCTATTTCCTGGATAAGCAGATCCTGCTCGGCGGGCAGATTTTCCGGCGCGATTATTCGAGCTTCAACTTTGTCGGCAAAGAACGCCAGACAACCTACAAG
This sequence comes from Sphingomicrobium sp., assembly GCA_039920065.1. Taxonomy (GTDB): domain Bacteria; phylum Pseudomonadota; class Alphaproteobacteria; order Sphingomonadales; family Sphingomonadaceae; genus Sphingomicrobium. The sequence goes on from JBDSEL010000136.1 coordinate 6,702, forward strand.
CAGACCAGCACCGGAATGTCGCTTCGCACCGGCTTCCCGGTCACCGAGTTCGTGAGTTTCGGGGCGCGCTACAGCCTGGTCAAGGACGATATCACGCTCAACAAATCGACGTTCTTCACCGCCGGCGTGTGCGACCCGCTCAAGGCCGGCGCTTATTTGTGCGACGAAATCGGCGGTCGAACTACCTCATCGCTCGGCTATTCGGTGCTGTTCGACAATACCGACGGCATTCGCCCGACGCGCGGCCAGCGGTTGACCCTATCGCAGGATTTCGCCGGCCTCGGCGGCAACGTCCGCTACCTGCGCTCGACCGCCAACGGCACGAAATATCACGGGTTTGGCGATGGCTGGGTGCTGTCGCTTCATGGCGAAGGTGGGTTGATCTTCCCACTGCAGAAAAAGCCGAGCGAGTTTCGCGATGCAATCCGCCTCACCGACCGTTTCTTCGGGCCGCAGCTACGCGGCTTCGACATCCGCGGAATCGGTCCGCGCGTCCAGCGGTTGAATTACAAATACGAAACGATCAACGGCGTGATTACGCCGGTCCTGGACGATTCGACCGAGACCACTCAGGACGCCCTTGGCGGTCGCACTTACTACATGGGCCGGCTCGAATTGGAATTCCCAGTTCCCAACGCGCTCAAGAGCGCCGGCATCCGCCCGTCTGCGTTCGTCGACGCCGGGTCGCTGTTCAACATCACCAAGCCCAGATTGACAGATGCGCCGGTGATTTGCGGGATCAAGACCGGAAGCACCGGGATTGCCGCTTTCCAAAGCACCAAGGCGGATTGCACGACGATCATCGACTCGAGTACGGGCGCGGTCTCGCCGTTCCCGGGAACGAGCACGAATTACACCGGCGTGCCGGGCGTTAGGGAAATCTTCGCCGGCAATTCGGCCAGCCCGCGCCTGTCGATCGGCGTCGGCTTCAACTGGATTTCGCCGTTCGGCCCGCTGCGCATCGACATCGCCAAGGCCATCCTCAAGCAGCGCGGCGACGACACCAAATTCTTCAGCTTCAACGTAGGGACGTCATTCTAATGAACAAGCTCATTGCTCTTTCCATCCTGACCGCGGCCGCGCTTCCGACCGCCGCTCACGCCCAGGCGCTTCCGGCCGCCGTGATCGCGGTTGTCGACCTCAACAAGGTCACCAACGACTGCAAGGCGTGCAAGACCGCCTCGGCAACGCTTAAGTCGCAGGCCACTGCGCTCCAAGCGCGCGAAAAGTCGCTCGGTGACCCGTTGCAATCCGAAGCGAAGTCGATCCAGGCAGCCATCGACGCCCTCAGCGGCAAGGAGCCCGATGCAGCGCTCCAGGCGCGGGTCAAGGCGTTCCAGGCCAAGCAGCAGGCGGGCGCCGCTGAGCTTCAACGGCGCCAAGGCGACCTTCAGCGCACCCAGGCCTTCATCCAGCAGCAGATCGCGGCCAAGCTCGGTCCGGTTTACGAGCAGGTGATGATCAAGCGTGGGGCCAACGTTCTGATGGAAATGGGCTCGACCCTGGCTTCGGGTGCGGCGATCGACGTTACCGCCGATGTCACTGCCGGTCTCAATGCCGTCCTGCCTTCGATTTCGACGACCCCGCCGGCCCAGGCCGCCGCACCCCAGGGTCGCTAATAGAACGATGAGCGATGACGAGGCAGTTGCCGCCGTGACCCAGCTGGACATCCGGCAGGTGATGGCGGCGCTGCCGCATCGCTACCCGATGCTGCTCGTCGACCGGGTCGAACGGCTTGAGAAAGACGTCTCGATCAGCGCGATCAAGGCGGTGTCGATGAACGAGGGCTTCTTCCAGGGACACTTCCCGGGTCGCCCGATCATGCCCGGCGTGCTGATCGTTGAGGCGTTGGCGCAGGCCGCCGGGATCCTTGCGGTCGAAAGCCTCGGCCTCGCCAACTCCGGCAAGCTGGTCTATTTCATGGCCATCGAAGGGGCCAAGTTCCGCGCTCCGGTGGAACCCGGCTGCCTCCTCCAGCTCGACGTTGAATTCGTCCAGAAGCGCGCCAGCGTGTGCAAATTCTCCGGTCGTGCCAGCGTCCACGGCAAACTCGCCGCCGAGGCCAGCTTCACCGCGATGATCGCCGATCCGCCAGCCTGATTCCGGCGAACAGTCCGCGCCCTTCGGTGCGATAGCCGGCCGTGTCCTGATAGGTTGAATCGAGCAGGTTGGAGCCGCGTGCGAACAGCTCGATCCCGAGCTTTAATTGATAAGCGACGCGCGCATCTGCCAGCCAGTACCTGGCAAGGCGCACGGTATCGTAGGGAAAGCTGTCGCGGACATCGCGGTGCGCGCCGACAAAGGCGAGCGATGTTCCGTAGCGCCACCGGCCAAGGGCTCCATCAGCGACCAGCGACCCCGAATGCCGCGGCCGGCGAAGCTCGACAATCCGCCCGCCGCCGCCATCGGGCTGGTCAGCATCGAGAAATGCATAATTGCCCGACAGCCGCAAGCGCTCGCCGGGCGACCAGCCGGCTTCGACTTCGATCCCCGACCGGCGGCTCTTGCCACTGCGGTTTTCTGAGCTCTGGAGGAAGGTAACGGGATCGAAGACGTCGACGATCTCGTCCGACAGGCGCTGGCGATAGCCGATGATCGAAGCGGAGAGGGGGCCCTTGGCATAGCGCAACCCCGCTTCGAAGCCGAGTGAACGTTCCGGCTTAAGCGACGGATTACCGACGAAATTACCTGGAAAGAAGCCATAGAGATCGAAGAAGGTCGGGGGTGCGATGCCTTGGCCATAGGATGCCGCTAGCGCAAACCCTTCTGCCAGGGGTACGACCGCCCCAGCGCGCACCGTCGTCGCATCCTTGAACCGGGTGAAGACGTCGCGGCGCAAGGCGACGTCGAGTTTGACGACTTTGGCATCGGCGCGCCACTCCGCGGTTACGGCCCGGTGAGCGCGGCTGCGATCCTGGTCGGTCGCTCCGCCGTAGAGGAGATCGCGGGCGTCGAAGGTCTCTCGATCGCTTTCCCCGGCGAGGATCAGCCGATGGTCGACGACGCCCGTGATCAGGTGGCGCTCGACCTGCGCTTCGATAGTTTGGCGGCTGCCACGCGTTCGGTTGAGTAATTCCCCGTCGAGCAGGTTGCGATTGGTCGAGCCAAGGATGCTCGCCGACAGCTGCCCGCGCCACGGCGAGCTATTGTGCCCCGCCGCGACCCACAAGCGTGCCGCGCCAAGCCGGTTGCGGCTGCTGTCGAGCGTGTCGGCATGTTCGAAGGTGGTGAGGTCATAACCGTCATATTCGCTGCGGCCGGTGAGCGCGACCGCCGCCAGCCCCAGCTCGACATTGGCGGCGGGACGAATGACCCCGCGCAGCCGACCGCTGAGGTTGCGATTGCCATCGCGGTCACCGCCGGGGCTACCGAAGCTGTCGATCCCGCTTGCCCGCTGGACCGCGAGAGCGCCGGCCAGCTCGCCCGACGTCCAGGCAGTTGCCCCGCTGGCGCTTGCCCGCCGCGATGCGAACGATCCGGCCTCAGCGCTGGCGGCTAAGCCGGGCGCGTCGGCGATGCCGTTGACCGCGACCACCCCGCCAATCGCATCCGAGCCCCACAAGGCCGATTGCGGGCCGCGCACAACCTCGATTCGCGAGGCGATGCCGCTGTTGACCAGCTCGAACCGCGGAATGTCGCCCGATGCCGGGTCGTTGATCCGGATGCCGTCGACGAACAACAGGCTATGATTGGCCTCGGCACCGCGAAAGCGGACGTCGGTCAGCGATCCGGCGGGTCCGCTGGTGCTGACTGCGGCCGAGGGGGTCAGGCGCAGCAGCGGTCCGATGAGCGGCTCGTCGAGGCGAACGATCAACGTCCCGTCGATGATCGCGACGCTTGCCGCGCTGTCGGCTTGCGCAACAGGCGCGCGCGATGCGGTGATGACGATCGGTGCGGTGGTGAGGGGTGGTGGCAATGCAGGCATGATCTTCCTCCGGTTAACGACACGAAGTCGTCACGGAGGGTCGCCGAGCGATGACGCACGGCTGCCCACGGTCCTCGGCTGGTCCCGGCCGGGAAACGGACGACGAACCGGGGCAGGTTCCTGACTCTCGCAGCGCCTCGAGGGAGGCATTGCGTCACAGTTGCGGGCACAGCGCCGGAAGTTCGCCGGCTTCCCTTTGAACCGTCCCCGACGCAATCTTGACGAACGCGTGGACGGCACCCTGGTCGGCGATGCTGCTACGGGGAACGCAAACCCTCTGTCAAATCGCGCGCCGCCGCGCTAATCAGCGCCTCATGTCTGCCAATCATGCCCGCCTGTCGGCGATCGTCGTCGCAATCCTTGCCGCAGCAGCGCTGCGCCTGGTTCCGCATCCGCCCAATTTCACCCCGATCGGCGCGATGGCGCTGTTCGGCGGAGCCTATCTCGGCCGGAGGGCGATCGCCTTCGCGGCACCGCTCGGTGCCTTGCTGCTGAGCGACCTCGTGCTCGGTTTCTATTCGGGCATGGCGTTTCAATATGTCGCGGTTGCGCTGACCGTGGCACTTGGCTGGGCGGTGCTTTACCAGAACCGCAATGGGGTTCGGGTCGGCGGAACGGCGGTCGCCGCCTCGGTCCTGTTTTTCGTGATCAGCAATCTTGGCGTGTGGGCCGGCAGCGGCATGTATCCGCACACGCTGGCCGGGCTTGGCGCCTGCTTCGTCGCGGCGATCCCGTTCTTCCAGAATAGCCTGGCCGGGGACTTGCTGTGGTCAGGGGTGCTGTTCGGCGGCTTTGCCTTGCTCGAACGCGGCATTCCCGCCCTTCGCGAGCCGCTTCCCGCTCACGCCTGATCCGGCCCGGTTGCAGAATGGCGACCACGCCTGTAAAGGCGCGCCCACACCTGAGCTGCTGGTCGGTAACCAGCGGCGCTAGCAAGGAAATTCCCCGATGAAGACCGACACGCATCCCGATTATCACATGATCACGGTCGAAATGACCGACGGGACCAAATTCCAGACCCGCTCGACCTGGGGCAAGGAAGGCGACACCCTCCACCTCGAGATCGATCCCAAGGTCCACCCGGCGTGGACTGGCGGCACCCGCCAGCTGCAGGAAGGCGGCCAGGTCGCGCGCTTCAACAAGCGGTTCGGCGGCCTCAGCCTGGCGAAGAAGAACGCCTAAATCCACAGCGGAGGCCATGCACAGCTCGGCTCCGACACTGGAGACCGAGCGATTGCACCTGCGCGCCTGGCGAAAAGAAGATCGCGAAGTCTATTTCAACATTCTCCAGGAGCCGGCGGTGTTTCGCCACTTCGGGCCCGAGCCGATGGGAATGGAAGAATGCTGGCGGCGACTTATGGCTGCGGTCGGCGGCTGGCAACTCAATGGCTTCGGCGGCTGGGCGGTCGAACTTAAAAGTGACGGTCAGCTGCTCGGCATGGTCGCATTGTTCACCGCGTGGCGCGATCTCGATCCGGAATTCGCCAACGATCCGGAAATGGGCTGGATCTTCGCGACCGAGGCGCACGGCCAAGGGCTGGCCGGCGAAGCATGCCGAGCCGTGCTCGATTGGGCACAGCGCAATCTTGCGCCGACCCAGATCTGGGCGATCATCGCGCCGGCCAATAATTCATCGATGAGTCTCGCGCACAAACTGGGGTTTCGACCCACCCACGAAACGACCTATCACGGCGAGCCGACGATAGTGCTGCGCCGGCCATCCTGGCGCTGATCACCAGCCACCCCCGCCACCGCCACCGCCGCCACCGCCCGACGATCCGCCGCCACCCGATCCGCCCGACGATCCCGGCGCGGTCGAGGCCGAGGAAATCGACGACGACAATGATGATCCGATCGAATTGACGAAGGCGCCGGTGTCGGTCCACGGACTGTGCGATCCGGCATACCAGCTCATGCCCTGATTGCCCGCGGCGGCGGCGGCGGCGGCGGCGAGCTGGCTTTCGAAGCGATTCGCCCAGCGGTTCTCGACATCGAGCGCGATTGCATAAGGAAGGAAGCGCTCGAACATTGTCAGCGTGTCCGCCGGTGCCTGCATCCGATCGAGACGATCGCGTTCGGTGGTCGACAGATATTGGCGAAAGCCGGCGATCCGGTCGAGCACCGCGCGACCGGCGCTGGTCGGCGCGCTGACCCACAGCAGCGACGACAGCGCAAGCGGCAGGCCGAGCATGACCAGGA
>JBDSEL010000137.1:0-7168 GCA_039920065.1 Sphingomicrobium sp.
CGTGCGGACGAAGCGTCGAGATGGCGTGCTTATAGACCAGTTGCGGGACCTCGGCACGAGTCAACAATACGCAATATTGGTCGAAGCCCCCGACATGGCCTTCGAGCATCACCCCGTTCAAAAAATACAAATGCATCTCGGCCGAGACGATTGCGGCATTGGCGAGGACCAGGTCTTGCAACGCGTCGCCCACGGGCGGCTTTACCTCCGCCGCGATGAACCCCTCGGGCGCGCGCACCGGGACAATCGTCGACACCGCGTGCTTGTAGATCAGCTGCGGTCCGCCGGGACCACGCAGCTCGAGCGCGAAATTGTCGAAGGAGGCGATCATGCCCTGCAAGCGGACGCCCTTGGTGAGGAAGATGGAAACCGGGACTTTCGATCGACGAACGGCGTTGAGGAAAAGGTCCTGAAGACTTGGGCTACGCGTACTGATGATCCAACTACTTACTCCTCGCCCTCCTTCTTCTCGCCAATGCCGAGGGCTTTGAGTTTGCGGTGAAGGGCCGACCGCTCCATTCCGATGAACGTCGCGGTGCGCGAAATGTTGCCCGAAAAGCGGCGGATTTGGATGCGCAGATATTCGCGCTCGAAGCTTTCGCGGGCTTCGCGCAGCGGCGTTGCCATGATCGCCATTGTGCTATTGCCGCTCAACCCCGCCTGCCCTTCGAGAATTTCGGGGGGCAGGAGGTCGATTTCGACGCATTGCGCGCGGTCGCCCGGGGCCAGGATCAGGGTCCGCTCGATGACGTTGCGCAGCTGACGGATATTGCCCGGCCAGTCGTGCGCCTGGAGCGCGGCCATCGCTTCTTCGGAAATGGTCGGGCTGATCATCCGCCGCTCGGCCGCGATTCGGGCGAGGAAGTGGCTGACCAGCTCGGGAATATCCTCGCGCCGCTCGCGCAGCGGCGGCAGCCGCACCGGCACGACGTTGAGCCGGTAATAGAGATCCTCGCGGAACCGGCCGGCCGCGATCTCGTCCTGCAAGTGGCGCGAGCTTGCGGAAAGCACGCGGACATCGACCCGGATCGGGCGCTGGCCGCCGACGCGAGTGTAGCTCTGGTCGGTCAGCACCCGCAGGATCTTGGCTTGGGTGGTCAGCGGCATGTCAGCGATTTCGTCGAGGAACAGCGTGCCGCCATGGGCATGTTCAAGCAGTCCTGGCCGAACGAGACCGTCGGTTTCGGAGCCGAACAGCTCTTCCTCGACCCGCTCGGGCGTCATCATCGCGGCGGCCAGCACGATGAACGGTGCTTCGCCGCGCGGGCTCCACTGGTGGATCATCCTCGCCGCGATTTCCTTGCCAACGCCTGGCGGGCCGGAAATTAGCACTCGGCTACCGGTCGGCGCGACCCGCTTGAGCGTCGCTCGGACGGTGTTGATGGGGATCGAGCTGCCGTGCAGTTGCTCGTCCTGTCCGACCTGCTGGCGAAGGGTCGCATTTTCCCTCCGCAAGCGGTCGGTTTCCGTCGTCCGGTTGACGAGATAGATCAAGCGCTCGGCCTCGAACGGCTTTTCGATGAAGTCGATCGCTCCTTCGCGGACCGCCGACACCGCCGTGTCGAGATTGCCGTGGCCGGAGATCATCAGCACCGGGATGGTCGGGTCGCGGCGCTTGATCTCCTGCAGCAACTGCAGCCCGTCGAGGCGCGATCCCTGGAGCCAGACATCGAGCAGGACCATCGACGGCCGGCGCTCGTCGATCGCGTCGAGCGTGGCAGTGCTGTCGGCGGCGGTGCGGACCGAATAGCCTTCGTCTTCGAGCACGCCGCTGACGAGCTCGCGAATGTCTGCTTCGTCGTCGACCACCAACACTTCAATTGCCATCAGTTCCGGTCCTCTGATTTGTCGTCCGTCGCGGGCGCAACGCCCTCATCCCCGGCCATTGCATCGCTGCCGTTGGCAAGGTCTTCCAATTTGTCGGTGTCGAAGGCGATGCGGACATGGGTGCCGCCGCCAGGCCGGTCGAGGAAGGCAATATCGCCCATATGTTCCTCGACGATCTTCTTGACGATAGCGAGGCCCAGGCCCGTGCCGCGAACGCGCGTCGTGACATAGGGTTCGGTGATCCGCTCGCGGTCCTCCGGCAGGCCGACGCCGGTATCGTTGACGTCGATGACAAGGCAGCCTTCGACCTGGCGAATGCGTAAGTCGACACGGTCGCCGGCCATGTTGTGCTCGCCGCGATTGCGCCGTCCTTCAATGGCTTCGACGCCGTTCTTGACGATATTCGTCAGCGCTTGGGCAAGCTGGCGTCGATCGCACACCATCATGAACCGGCCCTCGATCGGTTCGATCGAGAAATTGATCCCGGGATGCGCGACTTCGTGCAGGAATAGCGCCTGGCGGCAGATTTCGAACACATTCTCCTCACGGAACACCGGCTTGGGCATGCGCGCGAAGTTGGAGAATTCATCGACCATCCGGCGCAAGTCTCCGACTTGGCGAACAATTGTCCCGGTCAGTTTCTCGAACGTCTCGGGATCAGTGGTGATGTCCTTGCCGAAGCGGCGCTGGAGCCGTTCTGCGGCGAGCTGTATCGGGGTCAGCGGGTTCTTGATCTCGTGCGCGATCCGGCGCGCGATATCGGACCAGGCGGCGCGGCGTTGATCGAACAATTGGTCGGTGATGTCATCGAAGGTCAGCACGCTGCCGTCCGCATAGCGAACGCGCTTGACCGCCAGCGTCCGCTGGCTGCCCTCGAGCGTCACCAAAACGTTCGCCTCGGCTTGCTCGCCGCGCATGAATTCATCGAGTTCTCCCGACAGTCGCGCCAGCGGTTTCATCTCGATGCTCTTGGTCTTGCCCGACACCAGCCCCTCGGCCGTGCGATTGACGAGCAGCACCTTGTTCGCCGAATCGAGGGCGATGACCCCGGCAGTGACACTCGACAACACCGCCTCGATAAAGGCGCGGCGAGTCTCGAGCTGGGTGTTGGCGGCCTTGAGCGCGCCGGTCTGTTCCTCCAGCCGACCGGCCATTCGATTGAAGGCGCTGGCCAGCATCTCGATTTCGTCTTCGGTCTTGCCGACTTCGACCCGGGTCGAGAAATCGCCCTCCTCGATCCGTCCGGCCGCGCGCGCCAGCTGGCTAACCGGGCGCACCATCCGGTCGGCAATCTTGAGTGCCGTCAGGATCGCCAGCGCGACGATGATGAGGGCGCCAAGTAGCAATGCGCCGTTGAAGCGCAGCTGATTGGCGCGCGACTTGGCCAGCAGCGCCTGATAATCCTTCAGAACGCCGTTGGCGCGGTCGATCTGCTGGCGGAATTGCGGATCGAACACCCGCGCGGCGTACAAATAGGTGTCGGGCCCGTAAGCGAGCGGGGTCAGCGCGCCGACGCGGTCGGGACTGCTGATCGCAATCCCGCTCTTGCCCTTCAATTCGGCGATCCGCGCCTTGGTCACGATACTGTCGAGCGGGCGGTCATAGGGATTGATCAGGACCAGGCTGCGCGGTGCGCCATCCTTGCCGACGTTGACGATCGTCGCTTCGCTCAGATTGCGGATCAGCACCTGCCTGCCGAACAAGTCGATGAACCGCGGGTCGTCGACCTCCAGCTGACCGAGGTAGGAGGACAGATCGGTGCTCATCGCGACCGTTTCGCGCGACACGCGATCGGCTTCCTGCTGGTAGCTGGCGCGCGCCACCTCGACGGTGTTTTCGAGCATTCCGCGGGCGCGGTCGGAAAACCAGAATTCGATTCCGCTCTGGAACAGCAGCGAGGCGAAAATCGCCACCAGCACAGTCGGCGCCGCGGCAATGACCGAGAACAAGGCGACGAGGCGAGTATGGAGCCGACCGCTGCCGAGACCCCCCTCCTCTGCCCGGGCCATCGCGATGCGCCGCGAAAGCAGGACCATCAGCGCGATCGCGGGTATGAGATTGGCAATCAGAAGGATGGCGATGAACGGCGGCGAGAGCAGGCTGTTGGGCTCGCTGCTGGTCCCGAGCAAGGCGGCGCTGACGACCATCATGGCAACCAGAACAAGGCCCGCGAAGACCGTCAGGCGGTCGTAAAAGCGGCCGCTTTCGCGCTCGCGATGGAGCCACAGGTCAAGCCGGGTCACCCGTTTTCTACCGGTTGTCGATTCAGCTGCCCGAGCGTCCATTACGCCGCCTCTAGCAGAATCGTTGCAAATACAACACAACTGTTGCGCCTGAGATGCGTCAGGCCGCGTCGCGGGCAAGCCAGGGTGTGTAAAACTCGCGCAGCATGGCGATCACGACCGCCGGATCGTCCTGACAATTGACGCTGTTGCGAAGCTCGGCCGAGCCCGGCAACCCCTTGGTGTACCAGCCGATGTGCTTGCGCGCGAGATTGACCCCGGTGCGCGTGCCATAGAGGCTGAGCATGTCTTCATATTGGCCGATCATGGTCGCATATTGCTCGTCCAGCGACGGCTCGCCCCGCGCGCCCACGGCCAGCGCGCCCTCGCCGCCAAGCTCGGCCATGACCTGCGCCAATAGCCACGGGCGGCCATAGGCCCCGCGCCCGATCATCACCCCGTCGGCCCCCGATTGGGCGAGCGCCGTCTTGGCATCGTCGATCGAGCAGATGTCGCCGTTGACGATCACCGGAACGGTCACTGCAACCTTGACGCTGCGGATGAACGCCCAGTCGGCGTTGCCCTTGTACATCTGGTTGCGAGTGCGGCCGTGGACGGTGATCATGTGGACCCCAAGGTCCTGAGCGATCCGCGCCAGCTCGGGCGCGTTGAGGCTGTCGTGACACCAGCCCATGCGCATCTTGAGCGTCACCGGCAGCTTGACCGCCTTGACCGTCGCGGCGATCAGCTTCGCCGCCAGCGGCAGATCGCGCATCAGCGCCGATCCGGCGTCGCCGTTGGTGACCTTCTTGACCGGGCAGCCCATGTTGATGTCGATGATCGCGGCGCCGCGCTGCTCATTGAGCTTGGCAGCCTCGGCCATCACCGCCGGCTCGCAGCCGGCGAGCTGCAGCGAAACCGGTTCCTCGGCCGGGTCCCACAGGGCTTTCTGCAGGCTCGAGCGGGTTTCGCGGACCATCGCCTGGCTGGCAATCATTTCGCTGACCGTCAGGCCCGCGCCGAAGCGCTTGACCACCCGCCGAAACGGCAGGTCGGTGACACCGGTCATCGGCGCCAGGATGACGGGCGCGACAATGTCGACCGGACCGATCTTGATGGGCTTCAGCTGGGTCATGGGGACGCGCGCCTTTACAGGAGGCGGCCAAGGCGGGCAAGGCGCGTCCGATGTCGGTCACCGCGATCATAGTCGCCGCCGGGAAGGGCGAACGCCTCGGCGGCGACGTGCCCAAGCAATTCCGCTTGCTCGGCGGAAAGCCCGTGCTGCGCTGGGCTGCAGAAGCCCTTGCCGACCATCCCGCCGTGACCGGATTGCGGATCGTCATCGGCGACGGCCAGGAGGCACCGGCCCGGGCGGCGCTGGATGGCCTTGAGGCCGAGTTCGTGAATGGCGGAGCAACCCGCGCGGAATCGGTGCGCGCAGGCCTCGCCGGCGTGGCCAGCAAAGCGGTGCTGGTCCACGATGCCGCCCGCCCCTTCTGCCCGGCTGCCGTCATCGACCGACTGGTCGCCGCGCTGGAGAACAATGACGGCGCCGTTCCGGTACTCGGTGTGGTCGACACACTCGCGCTCTTTAACAGCGATTTTGGCGATATCGTTGACCGCAGTGAGCTCGTCGCCATCCAAACGCCGCAGGCCGCCCGAACCGAGGCGTTGGTCACTGCCTACGCGCAGTGGAGCGGGGATGCGCCGAGCGACGAATCCACGGTTTTGCGTGCCGCCGGACTGAAAGTCGCCGCGGTGGAAGGCAGCGCCGACCTTCACAAGATCACGACGGCCGAGGATTTGGCGCGCGCGGAACGGTGGCTCGCGGGCCAATGGATCAGTCGCACCGGCATCGGCTTCGATGTCCATGCGTTCGGCGGGCCGGGCCCGCTGATGCTCGGCGGAATCGAGATCGCGCATGATCGCGGGCTTGCCGGCCATAGCGACGCCGACGTCGTGCTCCATGCGCTGACCGACGCCGTGCTCGGCGCCGCCAGTCTCGGCGATATCGGCGATCATTTTCCGCCGACCGACGCGCGCTGGAAGGACGCCTCCTCCGACCGCTTCCTTGCTCATGCCTTGGCCCTCGTTCGTGCCGAAGGCGCGATCGTCGACCACCTCGACTGCACGATCATCTGCGAAGCGCCGCGGGTCGGACCGTACCGAGCGGAGATGCGGGCGCGGATCGCGGCTATTTGCAACCTCCCGCTGGCCCGAGTCAGCGTCAAGGCGACGACGACCGAACGGCTCGGCTTTACCGGGCGCGGCGAAGGCATTGCCGCACAAGCGCTGGCGACCCTCCGCAGCCGCGCCTAGCGGGACCGCCACAAGGAGCCTATAGGCGCCCACCATGGAGTTCCTCCTTCCCGAAATTCTGGTTGCCAAGGCTGCTGAAGTGGTCGCTGCCAATCGCGCTGCCGGTCGCCGCGTGGCGGTGGCCGAAAGCTGCACCGGCGGCTTGGTCAGCGCTGCCTTGACCGAGATCCCCGGCTCCTCCGATATGTTCGAAGCCGGCTACGTCACTTATTCCAACGCCTCCAAGTGCAGCGAGCTGGGCGTGTCGAGCGAAGTGGTCGAGACGTTCGGCGCGGTCAGTGTCGCCACCGCCTGGGCCATGGCCCGCGGCGCGCTTGGCGCCTCCGACGCCGATGTCGCGGTGGCCATCACCGGCATTGCCGGCCCCGGCGGTGGAACCGCGTCCAAGCCGGTCGGCACCGTGGTCTTCGCGCGCGCCGAGCGCGACTCCGATCCGTCCCAGATCCAGGCCGACCAGAAGTTCTTCGAGGAGACGACCCGGTCTGGCGTGCGGCTTCAGGCCGCGCTTTGCGCGCTTGAGTTGTTGATGCCGTAAAGCGCTGCCGCGCGCTGTTCGAAGGCCGCCGTCATGCGCCGCAACGCGCGGTCGAACATCTGTCCCGCCAAGGACTCGAACAAGCGGCTCTTGAACGCGAAGTCGACCGAGAAATGGACGTTGGTTCCGCCACTTGCGGGCTCGAACTTCCATTCATTGTGAAGAAACTTCAGCGGCCCCTCGATATAATCGACGCAAATCCGCCCGGGGCGCTCCTTGTGGACTTTGGAGGCGAAGCGTTCCTTGAACGCATTGAACCCGACGA
>JBDSEL010000138.1:0-6952 GCA_039920065.1 Sphingomicrobium sp.
ATCGCCACCGCCGGCGACATGGAAGTGATGAACCCCGAACTGGTCATTTGTCACCTCGACGAGGGCGCGACGCTCAACATGGAGCTGACCGCCGACATCGGTAAGGGCTATCAGCCGACCGCCGCCAACCGTCCGGCCGACGCGCCGATCGGCCTCATCCCGGTCGATGCGCTGTACAGCCCGGTCCGCCAGGTCGCGTACAAGGTCGAGAACACCCGCGTCGGGCAGGAACTCGATTACGACAAGCTGACGCTGACGATCGAAACCGACGGCACCGTCGCTCCCGAAGATGCGCTGGCCTATGCCGCGCGCATCCTTCAGGACCAGTTGCAATTGTTCGTCCACTTCGACGACAGCCAGGTGCGCATGGCCTCCTCGCCGATGATCGGCCAGGCCATTCCGTCGATGGGCGGCGGGGACATGGCGGCGACCGCCGACACCAACCAGCTCAATCGCTACCTGCTCAAGAAGGTCGACGAGTTGGAATTGTCGGTGCGTTCGGCCAATTGCCTCAAGAACGACAATATCATCTACATCGGCGACCTGGTGCAGAAGACCGAAGCCGAGATGCTCCGTACGCCCAACTTCGGCCGCAAGAGCCTCAACGAGATCAAGGAAGTCCTGGCCTCGATGGGCCTGCGCCTGGGCATGGACATCCCCGGCTGGCCGCCCGAGAATATCGAGGAAATGGCCAAGAAGCTCGAGCAGGAAATGCTCGGGTAAGCCTAAAGCGATGGTCGAAGGATCAAAGGCCGTCCCGAAAGGGGCGGCCTTTTTCCGTTTGGCTGCATCGGCGGCAAACCACAACGCTTTGCCGGTTTATGTGCCGGTTTATGTCGAGCGGGGCGTAATCCTTGTCCGGTACTTCTCGACATTATCGCCGATCTGTTGCCGCACCTGCTCGAACAATGCCGCCGGGATGGCGCCGTAAACTGGCGTCCCGCGCCCTTCAACGATCCGGACATCGGGACCGGGCCAGACGAACTGATTGATTTCGGTGGTGACGATCCAGCTCGGCTCGGCATCGAGGTCAAGGTGCTGTTTGACCCTGAGGGGAAGCCGAACTCCTTCGCCGGCCGGCGGCTGACGATGGGTGATCGGCGAGACAAGCAATTGCAGATGATCGCCGATCCGGCGTTGCGCGACGATCACGACGGCAGGCCGGTCCTTGAGACCCTCCTCTTGGCCCCGTTCGGCCTCATGCGACCACAAATAGGCGTAAGAAATGACGTCGGCGGGTTCAGGCGTCGCCCATGAGGTGGTCGAGGTCCCTTGCCCGGTTGGAGGGGCGGGCGGTTCGGATGGCGTCGATGGCATCGTCCTCGAGGTCCTTCACATGGAGAACCTGACGATCCCGGCGCACAAGCCGCTCATATTCCTTGAGCGAGAGCATGACGACGCGAGTCACCCCGTGCCGCTGGACGCCCACCGGATGAAGCATGGCTTCATCGGTGTAAAATCCGAACTTGCTCGACACTTCCTTGGCCGAGACCGCCAATAGCGGTTCTGACATAACAACAGGCTCCTCGACTTCATTCCCATCCGCTGCTCGGATGATGCGCCCTTTGGCCGTAAACGAAGTCGTAGGCCTAAGTGGAGCTCATAAGGGAGAAAGTCAAGCTAATCCGGATTTTAGCGATTTTACGTCAAATAAGACTTCCCTGCTTGGCCGTATCTTCCCGCTTCGCCCGCTTGACGCTGGCGGGATCCACAAATGGAATGTCCGGTTTCTGAGATAGATGAAATCGACGCAATTGCTCGCGATGTGATCGCGCAGTTTCACGCACCCCTCCGCCCGAGCGATTGCGAGAGTAGCGCAGGCTATGGCGGTGTAAATGGAATTGCGCAGGATCGACGATTTTTCAGCACTTTCCTACAGTGTGCCATATCGGTTACGGGTCGCGCATGACGAAATCAACTCCGCGCAAGCCGCCACGCTGAACCACGCCCTTTCTTGCTGCGCTTGAACGAACCGGAGAGGTTCGTGAGGCGGCGAAGTGGGCGGGGGTGGATTTCACGACGGCTTATGCCCGGCGCAAGGCGCATGGGGACTTCGCGACGGCGTGGGACGCGGCGTTGGTGGCTCGCAAGGCACTGGTGGCAGAGGCGGAAGCGGAGGAGCTTCGGGCGATCGAGGCGGCGGCGCAGAACCCCGCCATTGGTGACGCGGGGTCGCCCGCCGGAGACGAGCCTGGGGAGAAGCCAGCGAGCCCGCTTTCATCCGTTGGCGGGCGGACGGCGCAGGTACGGCGGGTCAGTGGCGAGCGCTGGACCGACGCCAAGGAGCGGCGCTTTTTCGACGAATTGGTCGCCAGCGCCAATGTCCGCCGCGCGGCCGAGGTGGCGGGCGTCTCCGTCCAGGCGGTCTATGCGCGCCGGGCCAAGCATGGCCCGTTCCGGATGCGCTGGGCGCAGGCGCTGGAAAACGGGCGGGCGGCGATCGAGACCCATTTGGTGGCGCAGGCGCGCAATGCGCTGGACCCCGGTTCGATGGACCTGCCCGCAGGCGACCCGCGCGTGAGCATCGGCGAGGCGATCAAGATTGCGCAGATGAACCAGGCGCGCGGCGGGCGCGGCGGCGCGTTTGCCGACCCCAGTTACGAGGATCAAGCGGCGCTGATGCATGAAGAGGAGATCGAGGCGCTGAGCCAGCGGCTGATGCGCAAGATCAATGGTCTGCGCGCGCGCCTGATCCGCGATGAAGGCTATACCGACGATCCGGAAACGGGATGCTGTATCCCGCCGGGCTGGGTTCGAGTTGCGGATCAGGCTAAGACCGTCAGCGAGAAACGGCCGGCGAGCAAAAGGAACGGGTGATTTGGCGACGGGTGAGAAATTCGAGCGGCACAAGCAGCCGTGGCGGCAGGACGAGATGCAGAAGCTGCAGCAGCTGGCGACCAAGGGGCTGAGCGCTAGGGCGATCGCCAAGGCGCTGACCCGGAGCGAGGAATCGGTCAAAAGCCAGGCGCGGATTTTAAAACTCAAACTTTCGAAACTGCACTAGAAGGCGGGGCGCGGAGCGGAGCCAAGCACGGCCGGCTGCGTTGGACCGTGAACGACTGAATCAACAGGGAGTCTTTACTATGCGAATCGCAATCCTCATCTGCGCGGCCGCGCTGACCCTTGCCGCGTGCAACAAGCGCGACGCCGGCAACATGATGGACGAAGCCAATGGCACCGTCGCCGCGGACGTCGCCGCGACTGGCGATATCGATGCCAATGCCGCGACCAATGACGCGATGGAAGCGAATATGGTCATGAACGACATGACCCATAATGATGCCGACACCAACCTCGCCAACGGAATGTAATTTCGAGCCGGCGAGGATGAACACCAAGGGCGGTGCAGCGATGCGCCGCTCTTTCTTTTTGAGCGATTCACTTCGCGCTAAATGCTCGAACGGGCCGCTCGTTGCCGCCAGAATGGGGTCCGTTTGCGCTGGTCCGCGCGCGCACCGCTGGATTTGCGTCGCCGCACGGTCGAGCCTTTGACCCTATTCGTGGGGAGGGTGAAATGACTAGCGCGGTCGGGCTGCGGTCCAATCATTATGAGACTTTAGGGGTGCGGCCCGATGCCACCGCGAGCGAGATCGAGCGCGCGTTTCGCAACGAACTCCATCCGTTCATGCCGCACGTCCTTGGCGGGGTCGCCGCGGCGAGTGTTGCCTATGCGACCTTGCGCGATCCGGCCAAGCGCCGCGCCTATGATGTCGCCAATGGCTTTATCATCCCGAGGCCTCCGGTTGCGGCGGCACAACCGGTCGTCGCTCAAGCGGGGTGGGCGATGGGCAGTGCCAACGTCCTGCGCGCGGTTCCACGCCCGGCGGGAACGCCGTTCATCGCCGCGCCCGAGGAATGCGCCACTGCCGAACCGCCGAGCCCGCCGCCGCTGGTGATCCCGCCGGTGCCGGCGGTCGCCCGGGCTCCGGTCACAAGGCGCAGCCTCGCCGACGAGCCGCGGCCGGCACCGATCATCCTTGGGATGGACGAGGCCGAAGACGCCGTCATCGACGGCCGCAAGGGCCTGCTCGTGATCGGCGCGATCGGAGCGGTGGCGCTGGTCGGCGGATTGCTTGGCTGGGTCACTGGAAGCGATGCCGATGGAGTGGCGGGCAAGGCGGCGGTCGTGGCGGCGGTGCCCAAGGCCGGGGTGCGCGACCTCTCGATCATCACGCCGGTCGCCATCGACCCGGCGCTGACGCCGCAGGTTGCAGCGGTCCCGACGGCGCGGCCGAAGGCTGTCCGCCGCGCGCTTCCTTCGCCCAATGAGACCAGCACTGCGGCAGCAACCGCAGAGGTGCCGGCAGTTCCCACAGCGACCGAGAGCGGCGACCCGCCGGTCGATGCGCTCGCGCCGCGCACTGCACCGCCCGAAATGCCGTTGCCGAGCCGGACGATTGCCCGGACAATCGACCGCATCGGCTATGTCTGCGGCGCGGTCACTGCGACCGAAAGCGCCGGCGGCGGGATCTATACGGTCAGCTGCAGCTCGGGTCAGCGCTTCCGCGCCTCGCCGCGCAACGGCCGCTATCGCTTCAAGCGGGTGTAAGCGAAGGCCTATTCTTCGGTTCGGACGAGCACCGTTTCGCCGATCAGCAGGAACAACAGGAACGGCGCCCAGGCCGCGATCAGCGGCGGATAGGCGCCGGCATTGCCCATCGCCAGGCTGAAATTATCGGCCACGAAATAAGCGAAGCCGAGGGCCATGCCGACGGTCGCGCGCAGCAGCACCTGGCCCGACCGTGCCAGGCCGAAGGCAGCAAGCGCGGCCAGCAGCGGCATCAACAAGGTCGAGATCGGTCCCGAGACTTTGTGCGCCAGGCCGGCCCGCGCCTCGTCGGTCGGGCGGCCGGCGGCGTCGAGTTCGGCAATGCGCTGCTGCAACGTCCAATAGTCGAGCGCGGTCGGATCGACCTTGGCCAGCGTCAACTGGCTGGGGGTGACTCCGCGCAGGCCGGTCGCGCTGGCAGTCATGCGAACGGCATGATTGTCCGAATCGAATTCGCGCACCGCGTGCAATTGCCAGCTGCCACCGGGCAAGGGTCGGGCCTCGCCCACCTGAGTGATGTGGCTGACCACGCCGCCGGTCCGGCGATAGATCGTCACCTGTTCGGCGCGAAGTTGCGCGCCGCGGCCGGCGACCAGGCCGGCGCGGACGAGATCGGCACCATCGCGCACCCAGATGTTGCTCAGGACCCCGCTTTCGGGCGGAATCGGCTTGTAATCATTATCGGCCCAGGCACTGACCGCGCGCTGCGAATTGACGCCGACGGTTTCGTTGAACAGGAACAGCAAGGCGGCGATGCCGAGGCTGGCGACGATCAGCGGCGCCAGGATCTGGTGAGCGCTCAGGCCCGCCGCCTTCATCGCCACCACCTCGCTATGCTGATTGAGCCCGACGAAGGCGATGAGCGCTCCGAGCAGCACCGAAAAGGGCAGGAAGCGCGAGATTAGCAGCGGCACGCGAAGGCCGACGTAGCGCCACAGTTCGGCCTCGCCATTGCCCGCGACCGACAAAATCTTGCCGCTCTCGCCCAGCAGATCGAGCGTCATCAGCACCAGCACCAGCGCGATGAGCACGGCGAAGCTCCGCGTCAGGAACAGGCGAACGAGGTAGAATGCGATCCGCCGCGAGGGGAAGAAGCTGGGGCGGTTCACGCGCCGCTCGCCCGCGCCAGCAGCCGGCGGATCATTCGCCCGAACATCGTCGCACCCTTCTCCAGCGCGGCGATCGGCTGTCCGCCCGGACGGTGGGCAAGCACGTGATACATCCAGTAAATGCCGCCCGCGAACAACAATAAGGGTATCCACATGGCGAGGATCGGGTTGAACTGGCCGTTGGTCGCGGCATCTTCGCCATATTGATTGATCTTGTGATAGGCGACGACCGCGACGATCGCGATGAAGATGCCAAGCGCCGAGCTGGACCGTTTGGGCGGCACCGCGAGCGCCACCGCCATCAGCGGCAGCATCGCCATAATCAGCACTTCGACCAGCCGAAAATTGAAGTTCGACTGCGTTTCGAGCCGCAGATGGCTGTCGCTGGTGCCGCCGCCATAGCCCATGCGCCACAATTCGTGGAGGTAGAGCTCGTCCGACTTGCTTCCGCCGCGGTTGCGGAAACGGTCGATGGCGGGGAGGTTGATCGGCAGGTCATAGCTGTCGAAGGCGAGCGTGCGCGGGGCCGCGAACTTGGGGCTGTCCTGGATCAGCCGACCCTTTTCGAGCCGGAACAGGATGACGTCGGGATCGTCGGTCGAAAGGAAGCGGCCATATTCGGCGGTCGCCGTCACCTTCATCCCCTTGGGTTGGTCGGCGGCGACGAAGATGCCGTGAAGCTGCGAGCCGTCCTTTTCGCTGCGATCGATGCGCAAGGTAAAGCGTTTGCCGAGCTGATTGAATTCGCCGACCTTGATCGACGCCCCGAGCGCGCCGGCCTTGAGGTCGAACCGCAGCTGTTCGTAGCGATATTCGGTGAACGGGGCGAGATAGCCGACAATGCCGAGATTGATCAGCAGCAGCGGGACGGCGAAGAAATAGGGCACGCGCAGCAGCCGCCCGAAGCCGATTCCGATGCCGCGCATCGCATCCAGCTCCGACGACAGCGCGAGCTTGCGAAACGCCAGCAAGATGCCGAGCATCAAGCCGATCGGGATGCCGAGGCTGAGATATTCGGGGAGGAGATTGGCGAGCATCCGCCAGACCACGCTGACCGGACCGCCGGCTTCGACCACGAACTGGAACAAGCGCAGCATCTTGTCGAGCACCAGCAGCATCGCCGCAAGCACGAGCGAGCCGATCAGCGGAACTGCGATCGAGCGGGCTAGATAGCGGTCGATGAGGCCCAAGCGGCGCAAAATTGGTCGTCCCAACACCATGATTTGGCCGCAAACGCAGGCCAAGAGGGTGTCCTATAGCGGAGAGCGGCGCCTTTTCATGATGAATTTGCACG
>JBDSEL010000139.1:0-7220 GCA_039920065.1 Sphingomicrobium sp.
CCAAGCGGTAAAAAGCAAGGGTTCCCGGCGTTTTTCAGAAGACTGTGACTGCAAGGTTGCAGTTTGCGCACTTCGCTCAGCGACGCTTGCGGGCAGGATTGGCAAGCGCGCGAATGATCCCGCGCACCGCCTTGACCTCGCGGCCCGACCAGCCGGTCTTGGTGAAAATGGTGCGGATGGTGTTGCGCGTTGCCTGCATTCGCTCGGGGGGGTGAAAATAGCCCTTGTCGACTAGCAGTCCATCGAGCTGCGCGATCATGCCGTCGACATCGGCGTGCGGCGCAAGCGCTTCCGCCTCGCGCGCCGGGGGCTGGGCAAGCTCGGCGTGGCGCGACCATTCATAGGCTAGCAGGATGACAGCCTGGGCCAGGTTGAGGCTGCCGAATTTGGGGTTGATCGGGACGGTCACGATCTTGTGCGCGAGCGCCACTTCCTCGGTCTCCAGCCCCGAGCGTTCGGGCCCGAAGAGGATTGCGCTGCGCCCGGCGACGCTGGCAAGTTCGCCGCCCATCTGCGTTGGTGTGATGACCGGCATGACCAGTTCGCGCCGTCGTACGGTCGAGGCATAGACATGCGCACAATCGGCGATCGCGGCCTCGACCGTGTCGAACAGGGTCGCGCGTTCCAGGACGATGTCCGCGCCGCTTGCCGACGGGCCGGCATCGGGATTGGGCCAACCGTCGCGCGGCGCGACCAGGCGTAGCTCGGTCAGCCCGAAATTAAGCATCGCCCGCGCTGCCTTGCCAATGTTCTGGCCGAGTTGCGGGCGGATCAGCACGATGATTGGCTTGGCGTCTCGAGGGCGCGCCTCGATTTTGCTCGAGACATCCAGTCGAGAACGCCGCCCCGGGGGTTTCGCCAAATTCGAAACGGTTTCCCAGTCGGACCGGAAAAGGGCTTCTTTCTTGCCGCGCGACCAGTTTTTGATCTGCAATTCTGCCGCAAGTGCTTCTTCACGGCCTGGAAACTCTTGCGACCACATCAGGGTCACTGGCCGACGCCGCTGGGTGTAGCCGGGCGTTAAACCCGACTCATGCTCCCCCATTCGCCGCTCCAGATCGTCGCTGTGGCCGCTGTAATAACTCCCGTCCGAGCAGCGCAGAACGTAGGTCCAGAAGGTCAACTTCAGCTCCCGTCGCCGACCGCTCCGGCGATTTGGGCGAAGTCGCCCGGTTCGCTGAAGTCCTTGTAGACGCTGGCGAAGCGGATGTAGGCGACGTGATCGACGGCCTTGAGTGCTTCCATCACCGCTTCGCCGATGGCCGCGGCCTGGACCTCGTCGCCGCGAGTCTCGAGCTGGCGCTGGATCGAGCTGACCAGCCGATCGATGCGGTCGGGGTCGATTCCGCGCTTGCGGCAGGCGATGCTGATCGAGCGCAAGACCTTTTCCCGGTCGAACGGTTCGCGATCGCCGGCTTTCTTGACCACCACCAGGTCGCGCAACTGGACCCGCTCGAAGGTGGTGAAGCGCGCGGCGCAATCCTCGCACTGCCGCCGACGGCGGATCGCGGCGCCATCCTCGCTTGGCCGCGAGTCCTTTACCTGGCTGTTTTCATGCGCGCAGAACGGGCAGCGCATCGGCTAATCCTGATAGATGGGGAATTTGGCGCACAGCGCGCGGACCCGGCCATTGACCTCAGCCTCGACCGCGCGATTGCCGTCGATGCCGTTGGCGACCAGCCCGTCGAGGACGTCGGCGACCATGTCGGCAATGTCGGTGAATTCGGCCTGGCCGAAGCCACGCGTGGTGCCGGCGGGCGATCCGACGCGGATGCCGCTGGTCTTCATCGGGGGTAGGGGATCGAACGGCACGCCGTTCTTGTTGCAGGTGATCCCGGCATGTTCGAGGCTTTCGTCCGCGTCTTTGCCGGTCAGCCCCAGCGGGCGCAAATCGACAAGCGCGAGGTGCGTGTCGGTGCCGCCCGCGACCAAGTCCGCGCCGCGTTCCTTGAGGCGGTTGGCGAGGGTTTGCGCATTGGCGATGACCGCTTTGGCGTAGGTCTTGAACTCGGGTTGAAGCGCTTCGCCAAAGGCGACCGCTTTGGCGGCAATGACGTGCATCAGCGGTCCGCCTTGAAGGCCCGGGAACACCGCCGAATTGATCTTCTTGGCGATGGCCTCGTCATCGGTCAGGACCATTCCGCCGCGCGGGCCGCGCAGAGTCTTATGGGTGGTGGTGGTTACGACGTCGGCGATCCCGAACGGGCTGGGATGCTCACCCGCCGCGACCAACCCCGCGAAATGCGCCATGTCGACGAATAGCAGGGCGCCGACCTCGTCGCAAATTGCGCGGAAACGCGGGAAATCGAGGCGGCGCGGATAGGCTGAACCGCCCGCAATGATCATCTTGGGCTTATGGTCCTTGGCGAGGCGCTCGACCTCGTCGAAATCGACCAGATGATCATCCTGGCGAACGCCATATTGGACCGCATTGAACCATTTGCCCGACTGGGCCGGCGGAGCGCCATGGGTCAAATGCCCGCCCGCGGCGAGGCTCATGCCCATGATCGTGTCGCCGGGCTTGAGCAGCGCCATCATCACCGCGCCATTCGCCTGCGCGCCCGAATGCGGCTGGACGTTGGCGAAGCCGCAGCCGAAGAGCTGCTTGGCGCGCTCGATCGCCAGCGTCTCGACCGTATCGGAAGGCCCACAGCCCTGATAATAGCGGCGCCCCGGATAGCCCTCGGCATATTTGTTGGTCAGTACGCTGCCCTGCGCCTCGAGCACCGCGCGGCTGACGATATTCTCCGAGGCAATGAGCTCGATCTGTGTCTGTTCCCGGTGAAGCTCGGCCTTGATGCCTTGCTCGACCGCCGAATCCTTGGCGGCGATGCTGGCGGTGAAGAAGCCGTCGGGGACCGAATAGTTTTCGGTGGAGCGGTCGAGGGTCGGGGCGTCGGCCATGTCAGGCGGGTTCCTGCGGGATGGTGGTGAGTTGATCGACGCGCCGCTGGTGGCGGCCGCCGTCGAATGCGGTGGCTAGGAAGGCCGCGACGCACGCCTTGGCGAGGTCGATGCCGGTCAGTCGGCCGCCAAGCGCGAGCACATTGGCGTCGTTGTGGCGGCGGGCAAGTTCGGCCGAATAGGGCTCGCCGACCAGCGCGCAGCGGCACCCGGCGAAGCGGTTTACGGCAATCGAGATACCAATTCCCGATCCGCACACGGCAATACCCCGATCGGCGTCGCCAGCGGTGATCGCCCGCGCCAGCCGGGCGCCATAATCGGGATAGTCGACGCTTTCATGCCCGTTGGTGCCGAGGTCGGCGACTTCGTGGCCGTTGTCTTTCAGCCATGCGACGAGCGCGACCTTGAGGTCGACTCCGGCATGGTCTGAGGAAAGGGCGATGCGCATGGCTTTCCCTATGCCATGGCCGCCGGATTCGCCAGTCTTGAGCGCCCGCAATTTGCTTGCGGATTATCGCAACTGGTGTAGTAAAACACCAATACACACGGAGGAGGAGAGGCGATGGGCTGGATCGTTGCGGTGGGAGCGTTGCTTGCAGCGGGCGGGGCACAGGCCGAAACCCGAATCGCGCCTGTCGAGGTTATGGTGGTCGGCACCTACCATTTCGATAATCCGGGGCTCGATATCTACAATGCTAAGGCCGACGACGTGCTGAAAAGCGCGCGGCAGGCCGAACTGAGCCGGGTCAGCGCCGCACTCGCCGAGTTCCGCCCGACCAAGATCATGGTCGAACGGATCGTCAAGTCGCCGGGCCTGTCCGACCCCAAATACGCAACCTTCACAAGCGCCGACCTTGCGACCAATCGCGATGAACGGGTCCAGATTGCGTATCGGCTGGCGAATCGCACCGGCGCCGCGGTGTTCGGTATCGACGAGCAGCCCGACGAGGGAGAGCCCGATTACTTCCCGTTCGATGCGGTTGCCGGCTGGGCCAATGACAATGGCAAGAAACAACAGCTCGACGCGATGATGGCCGGCGGCGCGGCGATCGCAAGCAAGCTCGAGCAGGACCAGAAGACCATGAGCATCGGCGCCATGCTGGCCGAGCGCAACGATCCGGCGGTGGTCGAGCGCGATCAGCAGCTTTATTATGGCGCATTGGCGCTCGGCGGGATTGACCAGCAACCGGGCGCCGTCCTCAACGCCATGTGGTACATGCGCAATGCCAAGATTTTCGCCAAGTTGCAGACCGTAGCGCAACCCGGCGACCGGATCGTCATCGTCTATGGCTCGGGCCATAATTACTGGCTGCGCCATTTCGCCCGGACGGTGCCTGGTTACCAGCTGGTGGAATCGAGCCCGTATTTGAGACGCGTCGCGCGCTAACGCAAAAGTCGGGCCTCAGCCCCCGCGAAACCGCCCGGCCAACGCGCGCCGGTGCGGGCATCCGGGCCAACAACAAGGGCGTCGCTTGCCAGCGCCAACCTCCGCGAGGAGCCGCTCCAGATGATGGTCGCGGGTGTCCTGCTTCTTGGGCGAGATCATCCAGCAGATCCACTCGTTCCGCGCCAGCTCGGTAAGGTCAGTCCATTTGGCTGCGAAAGCGGGATTACGAGCCAGAACAGCTTTCAGGCTGGCGGGCGTTTGGTGGCGAAAGTCCGCTGAGGCCGCTTCCATGCTTCGCCGCTTAGGCCGCGCGGACCGATTGAAGCTCAACCCGACCGAATACTTCGATCAGCGCCCGGGTGAGCTCGTCCATCATCGGTTCGCTGTGGTGCGGGCCGGGGGTGAAGCGCAGCCGCTCGGTCCCGCGCGGGACGGTCGGGAAATTGATCGGCTGAACGTAGAGGCCATATTCGGCGAGCAGAATGTCGCTGATCCTTTTGGCCTTGACCGGACAGCCGATCAGCAACGGCACGATATGGGTCGCGCTGTCCATCAGCGGCAGGCGGGCCTCGGCGAACTTGGCCTTGAGCCGCGCAGCCGACACTTGCTGCGCCTCGCGCTCCGCATTCGAACTCTTGAGGTGGCGGACCGACGCCAGCGCCCCGGCCACCAGCACCGGTGACAGCGAGGTAGTGAAAATGAACCCCGGGGCATAGCTGCGAATGCAATCGATGATCGTCCGGTCGGCCGCGATGTAGCCGCCCATGACCCCAAAAGCCTTGCCCAGCGTGCCCTCGATGATCGTCACCCGGTCGGCGACTTGATCGCGGTCCGAAATGCCGCCGCCGCGCGGGCCGTACATGCCAACCGCATGGACTTCATCGAGATAGGTCAGGGCTTCATATTTGTCGGCCAGGTCGCAGATGTCGGCGATTGGCGCGACATCGCCATCCATCGAATAGACGCTTTCGAACGCGATCAGCTTGGGCGTTTCGGCGGGCACTTCCATCAACATCTGCTCGAGATGGTCGAGGTCGTTGTGGCGGAAGACGCGCTTTTCGCAGCCCGAGCTCTTGATTCCGGCGATCATTGAGGCGTGGTTGAGCTCGTCTGAAAAAATGATGCAGCCGGGCAAAAGCTTGCCGAGCGTCGACAGCGCCGCCTCGTTCGAAACATAGCCCGAAGTGAATAGCAACGCGCCTTCCTTGCCGTGGAGATCGGCCAGCTCGGCCTCGAGCTCGACGTGGAGGTGGGTGTTGCCGCCAATGTTGCGCGTGCCGCCGGACCCAGCGCCGACGCTGTGCAGCGCGTCTTCCATCGCTTCGATCACGACTGGATGCTGGCCCATGGCGAGATAGTCGTTCGAGCACCAAACGGTGATTGGCTTGGGGCCATTGCCGCCGAAACAGCGGGCGTTGGGATAGCTGCCCTTGGTGCGCAGGATATCGATGAACACACGATAGCGACCCTCGTCGTGCAGACGATCGATCGCGGACTGGAAAATGGCGTCGTAGTTCAAGCTTCAATCCTCGCTCGCGGCGCCCTTAGCGTCCGCGCGCCACGAAGGCCATTGCGAACGACTCGCAACTGGGCCAGCGCGAGGTTCTAGATCGCCAGCCGAAGTATCCTCGTCAGTCCAAATCGAGCCAACGCTTTGGTTAGTGCGGCATCGGGCGGCGCGGTGAAGACAGCGATCCCGGGCGGCGCGGTTTCAGGCCACGACTGACCGCGCGTCAGATGCGCGATGCGCCGGGCAATGCCGGTCGCGCCATCGACCTGGGCGATGCTGGGAAAGGCGTCGGCAATTTCCTCTCCGAGCAGCGGGAAATGGGTGCAGGCGAGGACCATCACATCCATGTCTGGGCCGGCCTCAACCATCGGCCGAACCGCGGCGACGACTGCGGCGGGATCGACAACCTTGCCGCGCAATTTGGCTTCGGCCAGCTCGACCAGCTCGGGCGAGCCGTGACGCAGGATCGTGCAGTCGCTTGCGAACCGCCCGGCGAGATCGTCGACATAGGGCTGGCGAACGGTCGCTTCGGTTCCGAGAACCCCGATGATCCGGCTCCGCGACCGCTCAGCCGCAGGCTTGATTGCGGGCACGGTGCCGACGATCGGCACGTCGAGCGCGGCGCGGGCCTGGTCGAGCGCGATCGTGCTGGCGGTGTTGCAGGCGATGACGATCAGGCGCGGGTGATGTTCGGCAGCGAGCGCGGCGAGCACTTCGGGGACCCGCGCCGCAAGATCCGCCTCGCTGCGTTTGCCATAGGGGAACCAGGCGTTGTCGGCGGCATAGACGATCGGCGCAGTCGGCAGCAGCGCGCGGGTCGGACCGAGCACGCTCAGCCCGCCGACGCCGGAATCGAAGAACAGGATTGGGGCGTTGGTCTCCATTGCCGCGGTGCATGGCCCGCGATGCGCGGCGCGGCAAGTTGCGTTGCACCGCCACTTTGCTACGACCTCACCAATGACCCAGGAGACGATCTTCGCGCTGACGCTCGGCTATCTTCTCGGCTCAATCCCGTTCGGTCTGTTGCTCACACGCTGGTTCGGCAAGGGCGACATCCGCGACATCGGCTCGGGCAATATCGGCGCCACCAATGTCTTGCGTACCGGCAACAAGGGCCTGGCCGCCGCCACCCTCATCCTCGATTGCCTCAAGGCGACGGTCGCGATCATCGTGTCGCGCGCCTTGTGGAGTGCCGATTACGATCTGTTCGCCGCCGCCGGCGCGTTCATCGGCCACCTCTATCCGGTGTGGCTAGGGTTCAAGGGCGGCAAGGGCGTCGCCACCCTGCTCGGCGTGCTGATCGGCACTTTTCCGCTTGCCGCCACCGGCTATGCCGGCATCTGGATTCTCCTGCTGCTGACGACCCGAATCTCGTCGGTAGCGGGCATTGCAGCAGCGCTCAGCGCGCCGTTGACCGCG
>JBDSEL010000140.1:0-11835 GCA_039920065.1 Sphingomicrobium sp.
CCGACTGTCGCAAGCCTATGGCGCCGACCATCATTTCGAGGCCCAAGCGAACGATAAGGGGGGCTTCAGCGTTATCATCGAAATTCCATATATAACCGGAGACAGTGGCGAATGAGCATCCGGACCAGATTGGTCGACGACGAACCCCTGGCGACCCAGGGGCTGCAACTGCGGCTCCAGGCGCATGACGACGTCGAGATCATTGCCACCGCCGCCAATGGGCGCGAGGCCATCCGCCAGATCAAGACCCACAAGCCCGATCTGGTGTTCCTCGACATCCAGATGCCCGGCTTTGATGGCTTCTCCGTCATCCAGGGCCTGATGGACGTCGAGCCGCCGTTGTTCGTGTTCGTCACCGCTTATGGCGATCATGCGCTGCGCGCGTTCGATGCCCAGGCGGTCGACTATCTGATGAAACCGGTCGATGAAGACCGGCTCGCCGAGACCCTCGACCGGGTTCGCCAGCGCCTCAGCGAGCGCCGCAGCGCGGAAGAAAATGAGCGGCTCAAGGAAGCGCTGACCGAGCATGCGCCCGAAGCCGCCGAGGAAATGGCCGATGCCGCGCCCGAGGGGCCCGCCGCCAACCGCTTCGAGAAGATGATCAACATCAAGGACCAGGGGCAGATTTTCCGCGTCGATGTCGATACGATCGAACGGATCGACGCCGCCGGCGACTATATGTGCATCCAGACCGGCGACAATACGTTGATCCTGCGCGAGACGATGAAAGATCTGGAAAAGCGGCTCGATCCGCGGCGCTTCCAGCGGGTCCATCGCTCGACCATCGTCAACCTCGACCTTGTCCGCCAAGTGAAGCCGCACACCAATGGCGAATGCTTCCTGGTGCTCGATTCAGGCGCGCAGATAAAAGTCAGCCGATCGTATCGCGACGTCGTTGCCCGCTTCGTTCATTAAGTACCACCCGTTCCGGAGAAACCGCGCATGATCATCCGCTTCGCAGGCGTCTCGACCCTTGCCCTCGCCGTCACGCTTAGCGCGTGCAATGTTGCCGAAACCGGCGCCAACGAAAGCGGCTCGACGCTGGCCGCGACCGGCGCTGCGGCCGAGCGGGCGCCCGACACTCCGATCGAGGTCGATACCGCCTATCTGAGCGACGAGGACCGCAAGGTCGTCAATTTGCTGCTCGAGGCGGCGGCGCTGATGACCCCCATCTATCAGCACCAGATGGTCGCCAATTATGACGAGATGCGGCGCCAGGTCGAAGCCAAGAACGATCCCGCGCTGCTTGCCCGGTTCGATCGCAACATGGGCCCGTGGGATGCATTGGACGAAGACAAGCCGTTCTTCGGCGGCGCCCGGCCCGCTGGCGGCGGCTACTATCCGGCCGACCTCACCAAGGCGCAATTCGACGCCTATCTGACCGCGCATCCGGACGAGGCCAAGGCCCTGACAAGCCCCTATACGGTGGTCAAACGGCAAGGCGATAAGCTGGTCGCCGTCCCCTATTCAGTCGAATATAAGCAGTGGCTTGAGCCGGCGGCAAAGAAGATGGAGGAGGCTGCGGCGCTGACCTCCAACCCGAGCCTCAAGAATTTCCTGACCCTGCGCGCGCAATCCTTCCGCACCGACGATTATTTCCAGAGCGAAATGGCGTGGATGGACCTTAAGGACACGCCGATTGAGTTCGTCGTCGGGCCGTATGAAACCTATGCCGACGGCCTTTATGGCCAGAAGACCGCGTTCGAGGCTTATGTCACCTTGCGCAACCCCAAGGAATCAAAGGCGCTCGACGTCTATAAGGGGCATTTGCGCGACATGGAGGCGCACCTTCCCGTCGACGAGAAGTACAAGAATTTCAAGCGCGGCTTCGAAAGCCCGATCTCGGTCGTCGACCAGGTCGGCGGCGGCGGCGAGGCGGTCCACGGCATCCCCTCGATCGCCTTCAACCTGCCCAATGACGAGCGCGTCCGCGAAGCCAAAGGCGCGAAAAAGGTCATCCTCAACAATCTGGTCACCGCCAAGTTCGACCGCATCGCCGGGCCGATGGCCTCTCTGGTGCTGGTCGAGGACCAGGCCAAGATGGCCAACAGCCGCTATATGATGCTCAACACGCTGTTCCATGAGCTGGCGCACAGCCTGGGGCCGGGATCGATCATGGTCGGCGGCAAAGCTACAACGGTAGGCGAAGCCCTGAAAGAACAGTCGAGCGGGCTGGAAGAGGCCAAGGCCGACATGCTCGGCGTGTGGAATGTCCTCTACATGCAGGAAAAGGGCGTGCTTCCGGCAAACGAGGCCAATGCCTCGATCGCCAGCTATATCGTCGACCTGTTCCGCCATTTACGCATGGGCATGACCGATGCCCACGCCGTCGGTGCCGCGTTCCAATATCGCTATCTGGCCGACCGGGGAGCGATCGGGTGGGACGACAAGGCCCAGCGCTTCCGCTTCGACGCGGCCAAATTCAAGCCCGCGCTGGCGGCGATGATCGCCGATACCATTCGCCTACAGGGCGATGGCGATTATGCCGGGACCAAGGCATTCATCGCCAAATGGGGCGTCGAGGACGACCATGCCAAGACGGTAACCGCGACCATGACCAGCCTGCCGGTCGATATCCACCCGATCTACAAAACCCGTATCTAAAACCTAGGGCTTGAGTTCGCGGCCGACCGGGTAGAGCAAATAGCGATCGTCATAATAAGGCGTCCGCTCGTAAAACCATTGCAACCGCGCCTCGGCATCGCGCGCGAACTTGGGGTCGGTCTTGAGCTTGGCTGCGAATTCCCGCGCCAGCGCGGGATCGGCGGCGAGCATCTTTTCCGCCAGCGGAGCGATTGCATAGCCTTCGATATATTCGGTGCGCATCAGGATTTCGGGGAAGAAATTCCAGTGGAGGAGCGAATCGCCGCCTTCGGGCTCGAGCATCGCTGCGGCGAGCAGGCCGAGCGGTTGGTCCGATGCCACGCGGACCGATCCGACTGGGAATATCTCCTGACGCAACGCATGGGAAAACCGCCCGAACGACACCGGGATATGTCCTTCATCCGCGGCCAGCAGCTTGGGCCCGGCCAGCCGGACCATGTCGACATTGACCGCGCGCGGCTGGGCCACAGGCTCGACGATGACGCCGTGCAATTTGAGCAATGCGATGACGCCCGGCTTGGTCGCCGGAACCCACCAGGCGGCGGGCAGGGTAACGGTCGTTGCGGGCACGTCGGTCCACACCGGCATCCGCTGCGTCACCGGTCGCCCAAGCCAGCGCACTTCCTTCCCGCCCGACGCTTTAGACACATAGGATGAGTGGGCCACGCCCTTGAAATCGGGGATCGCGCCGGTCGGCCTGGCGAGCGGCTTGTACGCCAGGACTTCGGTTACCGGGCGGCTGGAGCGGTCGGCGGCGATGGCGGCGGCGATCGTCGCCCCCTGCTCGCCGACCAGCCGAAGCGATTCCTCGATCAGCACATAATTGCCGAGTACGCGCTGGCGATAGGGCTTGAGCGAATGCGCCTCGACCAGCACCGCCGGAATGCGCGCGAGGTCGGCGTAACCGGTCGAATAGCGCGGCTGATCGGCACCGAAGTGGATGCCCTTGTCCGGATCGCGCGGATCGAGTGCGTCGACATAGGCCCCGGGGACGTGGCCGGCGCGGGCCAGGGCCGCAGACAGCGCCGGGCGATAGGCCTGGTCGAGCCAAGCTCCGATCTGTGGCGAATGCGCATACAGCCCATCCCACCCCGAAAACATGAAGGTGATGTCATATTGATAATCCACCCCGTCGGTGACGTGGAGGTCGAGATAGAGCGACGGCTGTTCCCTGCGCAGCAGCGCGATCATCGCCCGCATCTCGGCCGTGTCGGCTTTCAGATAATCGCGATTGAGGTTGAGGTTCTGAGCGGTCGTTCGCCAGCCTTGGTTGTCGGGACCGCGTTGATTGGGGCGGTTCCAGCGCGACGACCGCTCGTGCCCATCGACGTTGAAGATCGGTACGAACAGGAGATCGGCGCGGTCGAGCAGGCCGTCCTTGCCGCGCAATGCGATGTCGCGCAGCAGCATCAGCCCGGCATCCTTGCCGTCGATCTCGCCCGAATGGATGCCGCCCTGCGCAAGCAACAACGGTTTGCGGCTGGTGCCCGGCTTGGACGCGCGAATCGCATAGAGGTCGCGGCCCTGCGGCGAGCGGCCGAACACCTCGAGCTTGAGCAAGGGCGAGGCAGCGACCAGCCGCTCGAGCCAGGCGCGGGTCTGGTCATAGGAGGGCGTCGTCGCGAAATTGGCCGCCTCGCTGGGCGTGGTCCACGGGTCGCCGGGCGTTGCGACAAGGGCTTCGCTGGCGCCGTGCCAGGCCATGGCCGGGGGCAGCGGTGCGGTCAGATCGGTGGAGGCGGCGGCGAGCGCGGCAAGGGCGATGATCATTGACGAAGACTAGGGAGCCCTCGGCGGGGTGGCAATCGGCGCCGCGCTGGAATAGCCAAGGGGCCCCAATCAGGAGACCCGACATGGCCGGACGTTTTGAGCAATTTGCAGCGCTGCACGTCCCCGGCAATCCGGTCATCCTCTATAATATCTGGGACCCGGGCAGCGCCGCGGTGGTTGCCGAGGCAGGGGCCAAGGCGATCGCGACCGGCAGCCACCCGGTCGGCGATGCCGCCGGCTTTGGCGACGGCCAGCAGGTGCCGATCGAGTTCGTGTTCGACAATGCGCGGCGGATCGTCGCCAAGGTCGACCTGCCGCTGTCGGTCGATTTCGAAGGCGCGTATTCGGTCGAACCCGAGGCTGGCGCGGCCAATGTCGTGGCGCTTAAATCAACCGGCGCAGTCGGCTGCAATTTCGAGGACCAGGAGATTGGCGGCGCAGGCGTCCACCCACTCGCCCTTCAGTCCCGGCGCATCGCCGCCATTCGCAAGGCGGTGGGCAGCGACTTCTTCATCAATGCCCGCACCGACCTCTATCTCAAGGTCAAGGAGCATGATGCAGCCCTGCTCAACGAGGTCATCGAGCGCGGCAAGGCGTTCGCCGACGCCGGGGCGAGCGGGTTCTTCGTTCCGCGGCTGAGCGACCCGCGCCAGATCGAGAAGATCGTTCGCGAAGTGCCCTTGCCGCTCAACGTTATCGCTTTTCCCGGGTCTCCGCCAAAGCGCGACTGGATAGGGGCGGGCGTAGCGCGGATCAGCCATGGGCCGTTCCCGCTCAAGGCGTTGATGGAAACCTTCAAGGCCATGGCGGCCGAGGCGCTGGCCGAGGCGCAGGCCTAGGTCGCGGGCAGGCTGACGGTAACGCTGGTCCCGACCCCTTCGGTCGAATCGATCGTCAGCGTGCCGCGGTGGCGCTCGACGATATGCTTGACGATGGCCAGGCCAAGCCCGGTGCCGCCGCTCTGTCGGCTGCGCGCTGCATCGACCCGATAAAATCGCTCGGTCACGCGCGGCAGGTGGTCGCGCGGGATCCCGGGGCCGTGATCGACGACCGCGACATCGACCCAGCGGCCCGCCTGCCTGATCGTCAACTCGACGCCCGAACCGGCCTTTTCGCAACCATAGCGGAGCGCATTGGAGACGAGGTTGTCGAACAATTGGACGAGCTGGGAGCGGTCACCGCGCACATTCGTGATCTCACCCTCGACGGAGACGGTGACGTCGCATTTGCGGACCTTGCGCTGGGCGCTGCTATTGGCGATCGACTCGGTCACGACCGCAGCCAGATCGACGTCCTCGTCGGGGCTCATGAAGCGCTCGGCCTCGATCCGCGACAGGCTCATCAGATCCTCGACGATGCGCAACATTCGGCGCGCTTCATCGCGGATCGTGGTGCCGAAACTGGCGCTGGTCTCGCCCGGCAAATCGGGTTCGTCGGCAAGCGTTTCGGCATAGCCCAACACGGCTGCCAGCGGCGTGCGCAATTCGTGGCTGGCATTGGCGACGAAATCGACCCGCATCTTCTCTGCCGCTTCCTGTTCGGCGCGGTCGATCAGGCGGACGAAACTGGTGCCGATGCCAAGCGCGCGGACGATCGCCCGCCACGGCCGCCCGAAGTCGCCCAGGCTGGCGACGTCGAGATCGCCGGGACGACCGGAAAGAATGAGCTCGAGCAGGTCGGGCTGGCGAATCGCCAGGCGCACGTCGCGGCCCTCGATGCCCGGGCCGAACAGATCGCACGCGGCGCGGTTGGCAATGCTCACCGACAGACCGTCGATGATCAGCGCTGGCTCGTCGAGCGTCTCGACCAGGCCGCGCTGGATGATGTCGGGATCCGCCATGGGTTCGCTGTAGCCGATCGTCGGCTTAACAGCGAAGCCCCCCGCGTTGCCGCGGGGGGCAGCCTTCCGGCGCATGGGGGAAAGCCGGAAGTTCACTGGACATCGGCTCGCGCTTAGAAGTCGATCTGGGCGCGAACGGCGAACGTGTCGACGTTGTAATTGCGCTTGCTGACCGGCCTGAGCGAGGTCGGATCGACAGTCGCTGCACGCGGCCCGCCGGTGACATCGAGGCGGCCGTACTGGGCCATGAAGCGAACATAGTCGGTCGGATTCCAGATGAGGCTGGCCTGATAGCCCAACTGCTTGCCGCCATTGACGTAGAAGGGCGCGGCAACCGCGGTAGATGATCCGTCGACACGGTCGCTGAGTTTCACATAATCGACCCGGCCGTTGAGCTGGATTGCGCCCATGCCGCCTTCGTTGAACGGCTTGAGCACCTTGGTGCGGTCGAACTTTCCGCCCTTGTAGCCGCGGGTTTCGCCGGTGAAGTAATAGCCAATTTCGGCATAGCCGCCCCAAAAGCCGGGATTGCCGTTGAGCGGCACGGCGTTGGCGGGGAATGCCTGGTTGGAGTCGGTCTGGGCGACGATCGCGGCAATGTCCGCTGCGTCATACGTACCGCGCACCCACACCTTCTGGGCTTCGCCGGCGAGGTGGATACCCTTGCGGATCGCGGCGAATTCGAGGCCGGCGACATCATCCCCCTTGGCCGCAAGGTTGCCCGTATCGACGAACCGCTGATCGGTGATCTGGGTCAGCGGACGAGTGCGATACTGAGCGACCAAATTCTCGCGGGTGTTCTGCCGGTGCTGGAAATTGGCCCCAAGGTGGAGGCGGGTGGTCCCGAGCAAGGGCATGTAGACGCCGCGCATCGAGGCCTGCCAGCCGGTCCGCGTGAAGTTGCCGTTGTTGACCGGCTCATTGAACAGGCCGGCTTGGAACAGCCAGCTGTCCGCCTTCTTGTCGCTGAAGGTCAAACCGACGCCGAGGCGGCGATTGTAATTGAACGCATCGGTGATCGACGCGCGTTCCATCATCGAGGTAAACTTCGAGCTGGTCATCGTCTCGAGGCTCGAGAAGGGGTAGATGTTGCCGACCTGGACGGTCAGCGGAAGCTTTTGGAAGTCATAGGCGATGAAGATGTCTTCATAGTCGATGCTGCCCTGGGCGAAGTTGAATTCGGCGCTGTAGCGGAAGCCACCCGGAAGTGTGCCATCGGCACCGAACAAAAGCCGGCGGAAACGGCTGTTCCAGCCGAGGTTTTGGTAATTGAGGCCGCCGACCGTGCCGCGGCGCTCTTTGCCATCGGGGAAGCCGACATATCCGGCATCGGCCTGAATCGCGCCGCGCGGTTTGAAACTGAAACCAGCCTCCTTGTCCTCGATGACCGGCGCGCCTTTCCACGATGGAGTGACCTTGGCCATGCCCTTCTGGATGTCCTCAAGCGCGGACTGGAGCGCCTCGACCTGGGCCTGGAGAAGTTCGATCTTGGACTGAGAATCGTCGGTCGGCTGAGCAGCGGCAATGGCCGCATCTGCGGTCGCGTCGGACGCGTCGGGTTCGCTCGGGTCGGCCTGTTCGACGGAACCCTGAGCAGCAAAGGCCGGTGCGGCCGAAACGAGCATGGTGCCGGCCAGAAGCACGGCGACGGTCGAAAGCATCTTGGTCATTCTATCCCCCATCGGGTCGTTTATCGTTGGCGCAGCGGCGGCCCTTTTTCACCGTCGCTACTATGGTTCGAATATCCCAGGAGAGACCCAGGATAGGCTGCTTACTTGAGTCCCGCAGTGTTCATCGGACGAAGCGCGCGAGCCGAGGCCTGAGCCTTGGCGCGGATCGCATTCGGGGCCGCAATCAGACCTGCCTTGCGCAAATAGCCGGCCGGACCGAACGCGCTTTCCTTGGTGAATTCTGCGGCATAGGCCCGAACTGCCGGAATGGCGTTGGCGTGGGCGTTCTTGATGTAGATGTAGAGCGGACGCGCACCCGGATATTTGAAGCTGCTGATGGTGTCGTAGGTCGGCGAAATACCGTTGACCGCAATACCCTTCACCTTGCCCGGATTTTCTTCGACATAGGAATAGCCGAAGATGCCGACCGCGCCGGGGTTGGCGGCAACCTTCTGGACCAGCAGATTGTCGTTCTCGCCAGCCTGGATGTAGGCGCCGTCTTCGCGAACGCCGGTGCAGATCGCCTTGAACTTGGGCTCATCGCTCTTCTTGAGCGCGTTAATGCCGGGATTGGCTTCGCACGGCGGGGTCATCAGCAATTCGCCAAGCGCGTCGCGAGTGCCCGAGGTCGTTGGTGGACCATAGATGCGGATCGGAATGGCCGGCAGGCGGCCGTTGACATCTTTCCACGTCTTGGCGCGGTTGGGCTTGCCGAACGGGGTCTTGGCGATAGCCAGATAGATATCGCGCTGGGTGAGGTTGGTGAGCGGGCTGTTGCGCGCGGTGGCGAGGCTGACGCCGTCGATGCCGACCTGGATCTCGGTGATCGCGGTAACGCCATTGGCCTTGCACAATTTGGCTTCCGACGCCTTGATCCGGCGCGACGCGTTGGCAATGTCGGGATATTTCTCGCCAACGCCGGCGCAGAACAGCTTCATGCCGGCACCGGTCCCGGTCGATTCGATGATCGGCGTGCCAAGGCGCGGATTGGCGCGGTTAACGCGCTCCGCAACCGCTTTGGCGAACGGATAGACAGTCGACGAACCGACCGCGCGCATCTGAGTGCGGGCCTCAGCGGCGGTTGCAGTCGTGAGCGCCGTCACCGCGACCGCGGCGAGGGCAAAAGCCTTCGAGTTCATTGTTCATACCCCTATGCGGCGTCAGAATTTGCGCCGGCTGCCGAGTTTCTAGGGGTTGGCCGCGACGGCTAGCTGACGATCGCGTTGCACTTTTATGACAGCGACCGAAGACTAGTCCTTATGGTCGAGCGAGTAGCCGGCCGAGCGTACGGTGCGGACGAGGTCGGGCAAATCGCCAACATTGATCGCCTGACGAAGTCGGCGGACGTGAACGTCGACGGTGCGCAAGTCGATGTCGGCGTCGTGGCTCCACACCGAATCAAGCAATTGCTCGCGGCTGAAGACTCGGCCGGGGTGTTCGAGGAAATGCTTGAGCAGCCGAAACTCGGTCGGTCCAAGCGCCAGTTGGTGAGCGCCACGGCGGACGCGGTGACGGACGACATCCATCTCGAGGTCGGCGAAGGCGAGTTGTTCGCCCGCCAGTGCCGGTCGAACTCGGCGCATCACCGCAGCGACCCGCGCCACCAGTTCTTTGGGGGAGAAAGGCTTGGTGACATAATCGTCGGCGCCGGTTTCGAGGCCGCGAATCCTGTCCGCCTCCTCGCCGCGCGCGGTCAGCATCAGGATCGGGACATTGGCGCTGTGCGGTGTGCGGCGCAAACGTCGGCAGACTTCGATCCCGCTGACGCCTTCGATCATCCAGTCGAGCAGGACGACGTCGGGACGAAGCTCGTCGGCCAGGATCAGCGCTTCTTCGCCATCGCCGGTGCGGGTGACCGCATAGCCAGCGCGCTCGAAGTGAAAGGTGACGAGGTCGGCGAGCGGCCGGTCATCTTCGACCAGAAGGAGGCGGGGATTGGCCATCCGTTCAGCCGGCGACCTTCTTGTCGCCCTTGTCATTCATGTGGCGGCCGGTCGCTGCGTAATAGACCATCTCGGCGATGTTGGTCGCATGGTCGCCGACGCGTTCGATGTTCTTGGCGACGAACAACAGATGCGTTGCGTGGCCGATGTTCTGCGGATTTTCCATCATGTGCGTGAGCAGGGTGCGGAAGATCGAATCGTAGAAATCGTCGACCGCCTGATCGCGCGCACAAACCCGCACCGCGGCCTCGGCATCGCGCTCGACAAAGGCATCGAGAACGTCGTGAACCATCGAAGTCGCGATCCGCGCCATTTCGGGAAGCAGCGACAAGGGCTCGATCTTGGCCGCATTCTCAAGCTGCGGGACCCGCCGCGCAATATTCTTGGCATAATCGCCGATGCGCTCGACCACGCCAGAAATCTTGAGCGCCGCAACGACATCGCGAAGGTCGCCGGCCATCGGCGCACGAAGCGCGATCAACTGAACCGCGCGGCGCTCGGTCTCAACCTCGAGGGCGTCGAGCTTGAGATCGTTTTCAACGATCTTGTCGGCGCCGTCGACGTCACGTTCGACGAGGCAGCGCATGGCCTCGCCGATGGCATGTTCGGCCAGGCCGCCCATCTGGCTGATGAGCGCGCGCAACCGCTCGATATCTTCGTCGAACG
Organism: Sphingomicrobium sp.; assembly: GCA_039920065.1. Lineage (GTDB taxonomy): Bacteria > Pseudomonadota > Alphaproteobacteria > Sphingomonadales > Sphingomonadaceae > Sphingomicrobium. Next base: position 10,494 of record JBDSEL010000140.1, read on the forward strand.
CCTTGATCGTGTGTCCGCTCGGGGAAACCATTGGTGTGACTCCGCTCAGCCGTAACGGCCGGTGATGTAATCCTGCGTGCGCTGTTCACGCGGATTGGTAAAGATTTCCGACGTTTTGCCATATTCGACCAGCTCGCCGAGGTGAAAGAAGGCGGTGCGCTGACTGACCCGCGCGGCCTGCTGCATATTGTGGGTGACGATGGCGATCGCATAGCGTCCGCGAAGCTCGTGGATCAGTTCCTCGATCTTGGCGGTGGCAATCGGATCGAGCGCCGAACAGGGCTCGTCCATCAGGATGACTTCGGGGTCGACCGCGATCGCTCGGGCAATGCACAGCCGCTGCTGCTGGCCGCCCGACAAAGCAGTGCCGCTCTCGAGCAGGCGGTCCTTGACCTCGTCCCACAGGCCGGCGCGCTTGAGCGACTTCTCGACGATCTGCTCAAGCTCGGCCTTGTTCTGCGACAGGCCGTGGATGCGCGGGCCGTAGGCGACATTCTCGAAGATCGACTTGGGGAAGGGATTGGGTTTCTGGAACACCATGCCGACCCGGGCGCGCAACTGCACCACGTCCATCGCTGCATCGTTGATGTTCTCCCCATCGAGCTCGATGTGCCCGGTGACGCGCGCCCCGGCGATGGTATCGTTCATGCGGTTGAGGCAGCGCAGAAATGTCGACTTGCCGCAGCCCGACGGGCCGATGAAGGCGGTGACAAGGTCGTCGTAAATGTCGATCGAGACGTCGTTGAGCGCGCGCTTGTCGCCATAATAGACGCTGACATCCTGAGCGCGCATCTTGGCGTTGCGGCTCGTCGCCCGCTCGGCCGCAAGCGCGCTTTGGTTCACAAGTGGCTTGGGCACCAATGGTTCGACAATCATGGCCGGGCTTTCGTCTTGCATGAGGATTACCAACGCCGCTCGAAGCGGTTCCTGAGGTAGATGGCGAGCCCGTTCATGGCGAGCATGAACAGGAGGAGGACGATGATTGCCGCGCTGGTCTTCTCGACGAACCCGCGATCGACCTCGTCCGACCACAAGAAAATCTGCACCGGGAGAACGGTCGCCGGGGCGGTAAACCCGCCCGGCGGCGCGGCGATAAAGGCGCGCATGCCGATCATCAGCAACGGCGCGGTTTCACCAAGCGCGCGGGCCATGCCGATGATCGTGCCCGTCAGGATGCCGGGCAATGCCAGAGGCAGGACATGGTGCATGGTGACCTGCATCTTCGATGCACCGACGCCAAGCGCCGCATCGCGGATCGAGGGCGGCACCGACTTGATGGCGTTGCGCCCGGCGATGACGATCACCGGCATGGTCATCAGCGCCAGCGTCAGCCCGCCGACCA
>JBDSEL010000141.1:0-6853 GCA_039920065.1 Sphingomicrobium sp.
GCTTCCGCCAGGACCTCGGCAATGTCGAGGAAGCCTATCAGGAAGTCGCCCGCCGCCTTGGCCTGCTCCCCGAAGGCGAGGAAAACGAAGTCCTCGATTTCGACAGCGCCCGGAAAAAGCGCGGGAAATAGCAGCGGCTCGCTGCGCGGGAGGGAATGGCCGCTTTCGACCCATTGCGGACATTAACCCTATGTCCGCTCCCCACCCATTGCGGAATCGCTACAACTTGCCTCGGTGTGTTCCTCATCGCTAAAAGTTGCCAAGCCCAGTGAACATTTCCATAACCGCCTGCTTCGCAAGGGAATTTCGCGCATGACAGCAGCTTCGATCATTCCGAGCACGGAACTGCAGCGCATGGCGGCGGTCCGTCGTTACGACGTCCTCGACACCCCGCCCGACGGAGCGTTCGATCGCATCACGGCGCTTGCAGCAAGACGCTTCGGGGCTCCGATCGCTATCATCAGCATCGTAGACGAAGACCGCATCTGGTTTAAATCGCACCACGGGCTTCCGGTAACCGAAATCACCCGCGAACCAGGGCTGTGTGCGTCGGCCATCCTGTCTGATGACCCGCACATCCTAACCGATGCTAGCGTCGATCCGCGCTCGCTGGCCAACCCGCTGGTCGCGGGCGATTTTGGCCTGCGCTTTTACGCGGGCGTTCCTTTGACGACGAGCGATGGTCACAATCTCGGCACCCTGTGCGTAATCGACAAGCAGGCCCGGCCGATTGACGAGGGCCAGATCGAGGATTTGAAGGACCTCGCATCTGTCGTGATGGATCAATTGGAATTGCGATTGTCGGCGCGGAGCGCCGTTTCGCGCGCAGAGCTGATGGCCAAGGAAATCGACCACCGCGTTATGAACAGCCTGCAATTCGTATCAGGATTGTTGAATATGCAGTCGCGTTCACCCGACATGGGCGATGCGACCGCTCACTTGCAGATTGCCGCCAACCGGGTCGCCGCCGTGGCGCAGGTCCATCGCCACTTTTATGCCGGTGACGAGGCAACGACATCGTGCGTCGCGTTTCTCGAGCGGCTTGGCGCAGACCTTGAGGCCATTCTTAGCCGGCCGATCCGAGTTGAGGGTGCATCGGGCAATGTGCCGAACTCCTGGATTCAACCAATCGGATTGATCGTCAACGAGCTGGTCACCAACGCTGCCAAGCACGGTGCGGGTCGGATCGACGTATTGTATGAAATTGAGAAAGAGATGCACGCACTGATTGTCAGCGACGAAGGCCGTGATTTGCCGGACGATTTTAATCCCGCGGCCGCGAGCAAAAGTTTGGGAATGCGGGTGGTGCGCTCCCTCGCAAAGCAGCTTGGTGGCGAGCTTACCTCCGGTCGGCGCCCGGATGGCGGCTCTTCATTTAGGGTCTCGTTTCCTGGCGACAAGCAATTGCCCCCAATTTCCAGTTCGGAATAATATTTTTTTGCTGTCGATGCTGATCGGGCTACCAGTCAGATTTGTCCGGACAATTGACTGCGAAAAGTCCGCTTTCCACCAATAGCAGGCTTACCAGGCCGAACCGATCCACCAGCGACGTCGCTGCGATTGTGAAAGCCTCTGTCCTACAGCGACCCGGTTGTGCTTTAGCGGCTCCGGTGACGACGCGCTTCCCGATTCCGACAGCAACCCACGCCAAGGCGCGCGCGTGGGCGCCCGCCCCCACGCACGCGAGTGCGAACTTTGGGAACATTGGGGGATGAAGCGCACCCGCGTCGTCACCATGAACGCAGCGCTCGGCCCGCTCGATTATCGCGTGCCTGACGGGATGGCGGTCGAGCCTGGGAGCGTTGTTGTCGCACCGCTCGGCCCGCGGCAGATGTTGGGCGTGGCGTGGGATGCGGAGCGCCTGCCGAGCGAGGAAGTCGGCGACAATCGCCTGCGCCCGCTCGCCGGGCTGCTCGACGTGCCGCCGATTGCCGCGCCGCTGCGGCGGTTGTGCGAATGGACCGCGGATTATTATCTGTCGCCGCTGGCGTCGGTCCTGCGCATGGTCCTGCCATCGAGCGCGGCGCTGGATGGGCCGCGCCAGCTGACCGAATATCGTCCGACCGGGGTCGTGCCCGAACGCGCGACCGCGCAGCGCGACCAGGCGCTGGCGCGCATTGCCGGCCGCCAGGGAACGATGCGCGAGCTGGCGCAGCACGCCGAGGTCAGCGAAGCCGTGATGCGCGGGCTGCTCAAGGTCGGCGCACTCGAGGCGGTGCAGGTCGATAGCGACCGCCCACTGCCCCGCCCCGATGCCGATTTCGACACCCCCGAACTGAACGACGACCAGAGCGCCGCCGCCGCCTCGCTGGCCGCGGCGATTGGCACCGGCTTCGACCCTGTGTTGCTTGACGGGGTCACCGGGTCGGGCAAGACCGAAGTCTATTTCGAGGCCATCGCCCAGTGCCTCCGCGCGGGCCAGCAAGCACTCGTCCTGCTGCCCGAAATCGCGCTGACCGAGCCGTTCCTCAAGCGGTTCGAGGCGCGCTTCGGCTGCGCGCCGGTGGCATGGCATTCGGACCTGCGCTCGTCGCAGCGGCGCCGCGCCTGGCGCGGGATCGCGAGCGGCGAAGCGGCGGTCGTGGTCGGCGCTCGCTCGGCGCTGTTCCTGCCCTACCCGCGGCTTGGGCTGATCGTCGTCGACGAGGCGCATGAGCCAAGCTTCAAGCAGGAAGACGGCGTTCAATATCATGCCCGCGACACGGCGGTGATGCGCGCGCGGTTCGAGGACATTCCGATCATCCTGTCGTCGGCCACCCCGGCGATCGAAACCAAGCAGATGGTTGCCCAGGGCCGCTATCGCGAGGTTGTCCTGCCCGAGCGGTTCGCGGGTGCCGAGCTGCCGCCGATCGCGGCCATCGACATGATTACGGACCCGCCGCCGCGCGGCCGCTGGCTGGCGCCGACGCTGGTTGCGGAGCTGTCGGCGAACTTGGAAGCGGGCGAGCAGAGCCTGCTGTTCCTCAACCGCCGCGGCTTTGCGCCGCTGACCCTGTGCCGCACCTGCGGCCACCGCTTTACCTGCCCCAATTGCACCGCCTGGATGGTCGAGCATCGCCTCACCCGGCGGCTCGCCTGTCACCATTGCGGCCATGCCATGCCGCCGCCCGCCGCCTGCCCCGAATGCGGCGACGAAGACAGTCTGGTCGCTTGCGGTCCGGGGGTCGAGCGGATCGCGGACGAGGTTGCCGACCTATTTCCCGACGCGCGCACCGCGATCGTCACCAGCGACACCATCTGGTCGCCCGCCCGCGCCGCCGAGTTCGTCGCCGCAATGGACGCGCAGGACATCGACATCGTCATCGGCACCCAGCTGATCACCAAGGGCTATCACTTCCCCAATCTGACCCTGGTCGGGGTGGTCGATGCCGACCTTGGCCTTCAGGGCGGCGATTTGCGCGCAGCCGAGCGCAGCTTCCAGCAGATCAGCCAGGTCGCCGGACGTGCCGGTCGCGGCGACAAGCCTGGGCGGGTCTATGTCCAGACCCATGATCCGGGCGCGCCGGTGATCGCGGCGCTGGTGTCGGGCGATGCCGCAGGCTTCTACGCCGCCGAGACCGAGGCCCGGCGCGAGGCGGCGATGCCGCCGTTCGGCCGGCTCGCGGCGATCGTCATCTCGGCCGAGGACAAGGCCGAGACCGAGGGCACTGCCCGGCGCATTGCGCAGGCCGCGCCGCGGGTCGAGGGGATGGCGGTATTCGGCCCCGCCCCGGCCCCGCTGGCCATGCTTCGCGGGCGCCATCGTCAGCGCATATTGGTCCACGCCGCGCGGGTGCTCGACGTCCAGGACGTGATTCGCGACTGGCTCGGAGCAGTTGAGTGGGGCTCGAAAGTGCGCGTCGCCGTCGATGTCGACCCCTATAGTTTCCTTTGAGGTTCGAAGGTCAGGGCGCTGTCGCGTGACCAGATTGGGCCGAACACCAGCCCGCGCTGGGAGGCTCGGCGAAGCAGCCAGGCGCTAACCGCCAGGCACACGACGAGCGAGATGACCGAGGCTTCGAGCCCGAAGTAGCCGCCGCTGAGCCATTCGGGGCCGCTGCTTTGGCTTTCGACCAGGCCGGCGGTGTCGACACCCGATACCGGCACGTCGAAGACCTCGCCCTGGACGAAATTCCACGCCGCATGAAGGCCGATCGGCAACCACAGGCTGCGCGTCGCCATATAGGACGCGCCGAGCAGGATCCCGCCCGAAGCGGCCATGAACACCGACGACATCAGGGTCGCATTGGGATTGAGCTGGTGAGCGAAGCCAAACAGCAGCGAGGTCGCGCCAAGCGCAAACCAGCTGCCGCCGAATTCCTCGAGCCAGCGGAAGAATATTCCGCGAAACAGCAATTCCTCCCAGCATGCCGGAAGGATCGCAAACAGCAGCAACGTCAGTACGAACTGGCGCGTGTCGCCGGGCCCGACGATGGCATAAGCGCCGGTCAGCGCGGCGACGCCGACGATCAGGCCCATCATCACCGTGCCAAGCGCTGCGCCCTGGGCCGTGAGCATCACCGCGCCGGCCAGCGGCAAATCGTCATGCGGCTTGTCGCCAAAGTGGCGGATGACCAGCTTGTACACCACCCACAGCAAAGCGACGACCATGATAGTCTCGCTGATGGCGGTCATCGCGCCGCTCATCGGCGGATTGTACGACAGCAGAAAATAGGCGCTGGCATAGGTCGTCACCGCGAGCACGGTGGCGAGCACCAATGCGATCAGCGGATATTCCAGTACCCGGATCCACAATGGGTCGCCGGCGGAATAATGGGTCGGTTTCGGTTCGGTCATCATGTCCCCTCGTCCCGCCTGTGTCGGGCGGAAGCGCGGGACGGGCAAGGTCTAATCGACCAGTGGCAATTGCGGCTGGCCAAGCGTGATCCCTTCGGCCGCAAGCAGCCGGGTCTTGTTCGGCAAGCCCCCGGCATAGCCGCCGAGCGTGCCATCCGAGCGGATCACGCGGTGGCACGGCACCAGCACCGCGATGGGATTGTCGCCGTTGGCGGTGCCGACCGCGCGCACCGCGCCGGGCTGGCCGATGGCGGCGGCAATCTGGGCATAGCTGCGCGTCTCGCCGAGCGGAATCTTGCGCAATTGCTGCCACACCCGCTCCTGGAAGGCGGTTCCGGCAACGTCGATCGGCAGCTCGGGCGCTTCGGCCGGGCGTTCGATCGCGGCCAGCGCGCCCTCGACCAGGTCGCGCATGCCATGCTCGTCGCGGACAATCTCGGCATTCGGGAACACCCGCCGCAAGGCCGCTTCATCATCGTTGAAGGTCAGCCTGCAAATCCCCTTTCCGGTGGCGGCAATCAGCATTGGCCCGATAGGACTGTCGAACGATGTCCAGCGGACGGTTTCGCCGCGCCCGCCGTCGCGCCATGCCGATGGAGTCATGCCCAGTCTTTCCTTGCTGTCGCTGTAAAAGCCACTCGGGCTCGAATAGCCCGAATCGTAGATCGCGTCAGTCACCCGGCCGCTTGCGCCAAGCGCCGACTCGGCCCGGCGCGCCCGCACCGCGCGGGCATAAGCCGCCGGCGAAACGCCAAGGTCGCGGGTGAACAAGCGCTGGAAGTGGTGCGGCGCATAGCCGACCGTGGCGGCAAGGTCGGCCAGCAACAATGGCTCATCGGCGCCCTCGAGTATCTGGGCGGCCCTGGCGATTGCGGCGCGATCGCGCGCGACCTCGTCGGGTCGGCAGCGCAGGCAGGCGCGGTAGCCGGCCGCCAGCGCCGCTGCGGCAGTGGCGAAGAACTCGACATTGTCGCGCTTGGGGCGCCGGGCCGGGCAACTCGGCTTGCAATAGATACCGGTGGTTTTGACCGCGCCGAAGACCTTGCCGTCGAGCTCGCGGTTGCGGTATTCGAACGCCGCCCAGGCGCTGTCGTCGTCGATCGGCCGGTCAAGATTTCGCATCATCATGGACCTAGCATAACCGCAACCTCTAGGTCCCGCTTCCGATGGCTTGCGTTCAAAGCGAAACCGGCTGGCATATCGGCGACGACGAGATCGATCGCCCGGACGTCGTCGCATTGCTCGCCCACCATCTCGCCGAGATGCGCGCCGATTCGCCGCCCGAGGCTTGCCACGTCCTGCCCCTCGAAGGCCTCAAACAGCCAAAGGTGCGGCTGTTCGCGCTGCGCGACGGGGCGGATATCCTGCTCGGAGTCGGCGCACTCAAGGTCATCGCGCCCGGCCATGGCGAAGTGAAGTCGATGCGCACTCACCCCGATGCACTGGGATGCGGGGCGGGCCGGGCAATGCTGGCGCATATCGTCGCGGCCGCGCGCGGTGCGGGCCTGACCCGCCTCACCCTGGAAACCGGCAACAGCGACTTGTTCGTCCCTGCCAACCGGCTTTACGAAAGCGCCGGCTTCGTCCGCTGCGGCCCCTTCGGCGGTTATCGCGATACGCCATTCACGCATTTCTACACGCTTCAAATCTAAAACCGGGGCGGTTCGCCAATCCGCGCCTTGCAAGAATCACAACCCCTTGCTAGGGGCGCGCCAACCCATGGGGGTCGCGCGATTTATTCGCTGCGCCTCGTTCGATTGCATGGGGGCAAATTTCTCTGTCTGGAGCTTTTCGCGCGTGGAGACATCCGGCGGCATTCGGGCGAGCTTAGCGGGACGTTATGCGTCTGCTTTGTTCGATCTGGCCCGTGACAACAAGCAGATCGACTCGGTCGGGCGCAGCCTTGATGCGCTTGGCCAGGCGCTGGTTGATTCGAAGGATTTCGCGGCTCTGGTGTCGAGCCCGCTGATCGGCCGCGGATCGGCCGCCAAGGCCTTCGCCGGCCTGGCGCCGAAGATGGCGCTCGATCCGCTGACCACCAACTTTCTCGCCGTCCTGTCCCGCAACGGGCGCAAGG
>JBDSEL010000142.1:0-20549 GCA_039920065.1 Sphingomicrobium sp.
CGATCATCGGTGCGGGGCCTTTGCGCTGTCCCATTGCCGTTTCGTGATGAGCGGCTACAGCGCGAAAAATGTCCGGGCGCAAGAAAGCAAATGCCGCAGCGATCCTGCTCGATCATTACGATCGGCATTGGAAATGGCTGGTCGTCGCCGTGTGGCTCGGCTTCGCGGCCTATTTCATCGCCCAGCGCTATAGCGACATTCAATTCTTCAACCTCACCGACACCGACGACAATATGCGCTTCATGCAGGTCCGCGCGCTGCTCGACGGCCAGGGCTGGTATGATCTGCGCCAATATCGGCTGAACCCGCCCTATGGCGCCGACATCCACTGGTCGCGACTGGTCGATCTGCCGCTGGCGGGGCTGATCCTGCTGCTGCGGCCGTTCCTTGGCGGTGCCGAGGCCGCGCGCTGGGCGGTGGCGATCGGCCCCTTGCTGCCCTACCTTGTCATGCTGTTCGCGCTTGCATCGACGGTCCGGCGGCTGGTCGACAGGCGCGCCTGGCCGCTGGCGTTCATCGCCTTGTTCTTCTGCGGCTCGGCCAACGGCATGTTCATGCCCGAACGGATCGATCACCACGGCTGGCAATTGGCGATGCTGGCAGTGGCGGTATCGGCCATCGCCGATCCCAAAAGGCTGCGCGGCGGATTGGTGCTCGGCGCAGCGACGGCGGGGTCGCTGGCGATCGGACTGGAACTGCTGATCTACCTCGCCCTCGCGGGATCGCTGACCGTATTGGCGTGGATCATCGACCGCGACCAGGCCCCCCGCCTGCGCGGCTACGCATTGGCGATGAGCGGCGGGACCAGCCTGGCGTTCCTGCTGTTTGCCTCCAACGCCAATTGGTTCGCGGTGTGCGACGCGCTGTCGCCGGTATGGCTGTCGGACGCGGTGCTTGGCGGGGCCCTGCTGTTCGCCCTCACCTGGCGATCGCCGGCCGACTGGCGCGTAAGGCTGGCGCTGGCCGCCGCAGCCGGGGCCGCGATTGCCGCATTTCATGGCCTCGCCTGGCCGCATTGCCTAACCCGCCTCGAGGGCGTCTCGCCCGAAGTCGAGCGCTTATGGCTCAGCCACGTGCGCGAGGCGCGGCCGATCTGGAAACATGGGCTACGGACCGCCTCGACCATTGTGGCGGTGCCGATTACCGGACTTGTCGGTTGGGCCTTGCTCGCCTGGTGGAAGCGCAAGGATCGCGATTTGCTGCGCCGGATCCTGTCGGCGGCGGCGCCGGGTACGGTCGCGGTCCTGTTGCTGATGTGGCAGACCCGCACCGGGCCGGCGGCGCAGATGCTCGGCACGATCGGCGCGGCGGCGCTGCCATGGTTGCTGGTCCCGGTGCTGTGGCGGCTCAAGAACCCCTATGTCGCGGCCGCCGCCTCGGCCGCAGTCGGGGTGGTCGGGCTCGGCGGGGCATTGCCGCTGGTCATGAATTATGTCCCGAACGAACCCGCCAATGCCACCGGCCTCGCGATCCGCCGGGCTAATGCCGGGTGCAACAGCCTGTGGGGCTGGCGGACGGTCGCGGCGCAGCCCAAGGGCATCGTGTTCAGCTTCGTCGACACCGGTCCGCGGTTGATTGCGGTCACCCATCATGACGGGATCATCGGCCCCTATCACCGCAACGGCCAGCAGATCGCCGATGTCATGAACGCCTTTCGCGGCAGCGCCGATCAGGCGCGCGCGATCATCGGCAAGTATCGCGCCGATTATCTCCTGGTCTGCCCCAATAGCTCGACCACGACCATCTTCCGCTCGGAAGCGCCGGGCGGATTCTACGACCAACTGGCGAAGGACAAGGTGCCGGCGTGGCTGACCCCGATCGACCTCGGCGCCGACGCGCCGTTCCGCATGTGGAAGGTGGCTCGCTAGCCGGGGAAGCTGGCATGGATGCCGTTGATGACAAACTGGGCGGCAAGCGCCGACATGATCACTGCCAGCACCCGGCTGATCGCCGCTTCGACCTTTTCGCCGATCAGCTTCATCAGCGGCGCCGCGATCAGCATCGCGAGCAAGGTCAGCAAGACCGTCAAAGTCATCGCCGCGATCACGATCCCGACCTCGAATTTGTCGTCGGCCTTGCTCACCCACAACATCACGCTGGCGATCGCGCCTGGCCCGGCAATCATCGGCGTGCCCATCGGGAAGACGCTGATGTCCTCGACCTCGGGATGTTCGCCTTCATGATGCTTGGCGCGGTCCTCCTTGCGGTCCTTGCGCTGGCCGAAGATCATTTCGAACGCCAAATAGAAAAGCAGGATCCCACCGGCAATCTGGAAGCTCGCAAGGCTGATTCCGAGTGTCTCGAGGATCGGTTTGCCAAGCAGCCCGAAGACTATCAGGATTGACCATGCCACCAGCGCCGAGCGAACCGCCATGGTCCGCCGCTGCGTGGTCGAGGCGCCCTGCGTCAGGATCGAAAAAATCGGCGCTGCACCCGGCGGATCGATGATCACCAGGAAGGTCACCAGCGCCGAACTGAAGAACTCGATCATTCGGCGGGCGCGTGCTGATAGACGACCTGGGCGTAGCGATGGCCGTTCCACTGGAACACGCGGAAGTGACGGCTGCCGTCCTTTTCGACCTTCCAGTCCCAGCCCAGAGTCTTGTCGGCGCTCTCGCCGCGGCCGCTATCTTCCGGGGTCTTGCGGGCCTGCTTGTCGCTCATCGGCTGCGGGGCGATGACCGGCGCTCCCGGAGCCTTGGAACAGCGCGCGCGCACGACCTTGACCTTAGCACCCTTGGCCTTGAAGCTCGCCTTGTCGACCGGAACCCCGCCGTCATAGGTCCATTTCCAGTTGCGGCCGTCGCGCAGCCACACAGTGGTGAATTGGCTCATCGGCTTGCCGTCGGCGGTGACCGCGGAGCCGAGGTTGACCGCAGTTCGGCCATCGCACGACAGGAAGCTTTGCGTCGGCAACCAGTCGAACGATTTGGGCGGATCCTTGCGGCCCTTGAGGAAATCGTGCGCGAACACTGCCTGCGGAGTGAACATCACCGCGTCGGGCAGCGCATATTTATGGAACGCAGTCCACAGGCCGATCCGGTGTGCGTCGACGGCGAAGGCGCGTTCGGCGGCGACTGCACTGGGCAGCGGCGCGGCGGCGAGCAGCAATGCAGCGATCATAGGTCTTTCCCATAGTTGAAGCGTTCGCGGCGGCAGGCCGAAACGAACGTGTTGCGAATGAGGCAGGCGATGGTCATCGGCCCGACCCCGCCGGGGACGGGTGTGATGGCCCCGGCAACGCTGCTTGCCGAAGCGAAGTCGACGTCGCCGACCAGCCGGCCCTTGGTGCCCGTTCCATCCTCGGTCGGCGGCAGGCGATTGATGCCGACGTCGATTACCGTCGCGCCGGGTTTGAGCCAATCTCCCTTGACCATTTCAGCGCGGCCGACTGCGGCAATGACAATGTCGGCCCCGCGAACGACGTCGGGCAGATCCTTGGTCCGGCTGTGGGCGATGGTCACGGTACAACTGGCGCCGAGCAGCAGCAGCGCCATCGGCTTGCCGACGATGTTCGACCGACCGATGACCACCGCGCTCTTGCCGCTAAGGTCGCCCAGTTCGGCCTGGAGGAGCTTGAGGCAGCCGAGCGGCGTGCACGGGACGAACCCATGAAGGCCGATCGCCAGCCGCCCGGCATTGACCGGATGAAAACCGTCGACGTCCTTGTCGGGATCGACCCGGGTGATGACTTTGCGTTCGTCGATCTGCGTCGGCAGCGGCAGCTGGACGAGGATGCCGTCGACCGCCGGATCGGCATTGAGCCGATCGATCAGCGCGAGCAGATCGGCTTCGGCTGTGTCGATCGGCAGCTTGTGCTCGAAACTTTCCATGCCCGCCTCGAGCGTCGCCTTGCCCTTGGATTTTACATAAACCGAACTCGCCGGATCTTCGCCGACCAGCACCACCGCCAGCCCCGGCGCGCGGCCGGTCGCATCGCGAAACTCGGCGACCGCGATCCGGACCTGTTCGCGAAGCGCCGCCGCAGCGGCTTTGCCGTCGATGATTGTCGCGGTCATCCGCCGACGTAATTTTGCGTGACGAAGCCGGCGAGCAGCTTCTGCGTCACGGAAATGAGGATGAGGACGACCAACGGCGAGAAATCCATTCCGCCGAAGTCGGGCAGGAGTCGCTTGATCGGGCGATAAATTGGGCCGGTCAGCTTATCGAGTGCGCTGAGGAACGCGCGCACTCCGTTCGACGAGGTGTTGAGCACGTTGAACGCGATCAGCCAGCTGATCACGACCTGGGCGATGATGATCCACCACAGGATGTTGAGGAGCATGATGGCGATTTGGACTAAGGCGAGGAGCATTGCGGCGGCTTAGCCAAGCTGTGCGCTTGCCGCAAATGGCGTTCGACTAAGGCGCGAACCGATCGGGCTGGGCTTCGGCCAGCACGACCGCAAAATCGCCATTCGGTGCGATCCATTCGTGAGTCGGGGTCCAGCCCCCGGCAAGCAGCAGCAAGCGACCACCGCGAGGTCCGTATTTATGGCTGTTCTCGGTGTGGATGGTCGATCCCTGGGCAAAGGCGAAGCGCTGACCCTCGACAGTGAATTCGACGTCGCGGAGCGCGCGCAAGTGCATCTCGATCCGCCCCAGCATGTCGTTCCAGCGCGCCTCGTGGACGAAGGCATCGACCGGGATTGACGCGCTCAGCTCGCGATTGATGCGGTGGAGCAGGTTGAGGTTGAACTCGGCGGTCACGCCGTCGGGGTCGTCATAAGCGGCGATCAGGCGCTCGGCGGGCTTCACTCGGTCCATCCCGATCAACAATTTTGCGCCGGGGCGGAGGATGTCGCGAAAGTGGCGCAGCAGTGCGACCGCGCTTCCCGGCACGAAATTGCCGATGGTCGAGCCGGGGAAGAAGCCGAGCCGGGTGAGCCCGTCGATTTCGCTCGGCAGGTCGAACGGCAAGGTGAAGTCGGCAATCACCGGATAGACCGCGATGCGCTCGTGATTGTCGTCCAGCTCCGCGGCCGAATCGGTCAGATAGTCGCCGCTGATGTCGATCGGGACATAGGCGCGCGGGTGGATTGCGCCGAGCAACAGCGGGGTTTTGGTTTGCGACCCGGCACCGAATTCAACGGCCGCGCCAACTGCGCCGATGGCGGCAGCGATTTCGGGCATTCGCTCGGTCATCAGCGCAGTTTCGACGCGGGTCGGGTAATAGGCTTCGAGCCGGGTGATATCGTCGAACAATTCGCTTCCGCGGCGGTCGTACAGCCAGCGCGCGGGGATTGCCGGGATTGGCTCGTCCAGTCCCTTCAGCACATCGGCTCGAAATGCGGGGTCAGCTGGCTCAGGCGTCTCGGGCAAGGCGCACCCCGGTGAACTGCCAGCGTGCCGATGGCGGGAAGAAATCGCGATAACTGGCGCGGCTGTGCCCGCGCGGGGTGGCGCAGCTCGCGCCCTTGAGCACGAACTGCCCGCACATGAACTTGCCATTATATTCGCCGACCGTCCCTGGGGCCGTCGCGAACCCGGGGTAGGAGGCAAAGGCGCTGTGAGTCCATTCCCAGCAATCCCCGAAGATTGCCCCGCCCGGAGACGGCGCGACCGCACCGCCGCGATCCAGCTGGTGACCCATATGCGGATCGGCCGACGTCGCGAAATCCTCCCACTCCACCTCCGACGGAAGCCGCGCGCCGGCCCAGCGGGCATAGGCATCGGCCTCGTACAGGCTGATATGACAGACCGGCGCAGCCCAATCGATCGCGCGGTGACCGCCAAGGGTGAATGCGCTGTCGCCGTCGTCGTGCCAGTATAAAGGCGCTCGAACGCCTGCGCTGCGGACCCAGTCCCAGCCTTCGGACAGCCACAGGGTCGGGGTCGTATAGCCGCCATCGGCGATGAAGTCGCGCCACTCCCGGTTGGTAACCTTGCGCGCGGCGATGGCGTGGGGATGAAGCCAGGCCGTGTGGCGCGGCCGCTCGCAATCGAAGGCAAAGCCGCTGCCGCTTGCGCCGATCTCGACCAGGCCGCTGCGGCCCGGATGAAACGTCAGCGGCTCGTCGGCGAAGCAGGCGGCTGGCGGCAATTCGCCATAGGCCGGCTTCAGCGGATTGGTGGCGAAGGTGGCGAGAATGTCGGTCAGCAACAGCTCCTGATGCTGTTGTTCGTGGTTGATCCCAAGCTCGATCAGCTCGAGTGCCGCCGGCGGCAATTCGCCAAAAGCGCGGTCGAGCGCCTCATCGACATGGCCGCGATACGCGCGAATTTCGTCGAGGCTCGGGCGGCTGATCATCCCGCGGCGGTCCCGGGCCAGCCGCTCGCCCTCGCCCTCGTAATAGCTGTTGAAGAGGAAGGCGAAGCGGGCATCGAACGGGCGATAGCCGGGGACGTGGTCGCGCAAAACGAAGGTTTCCAGGAACCAGCTGGTATGCGCCAGATGCCATTTCGCCGGCGAGGCGTCGGGGAAGGGCTGGATGGCTGCGTCGGCGTCACTAAGCGGCCCAGCGAGACCAAGGGTCAGCGCGCGCGTTTCTTGCAGGCGATTGAGAAGCTTGTCGCTCAGCGAGTCGAATTCGCGCGGTCCGGACGGGCGATTCATTTGGGGTCGGACATCCCGGCATACGGCTGCTTGTCGAGTGCCGCCGCCAGTCGGGCTGCGTTCGATGCCAACATCTTGGCGGTTTCCCGAGTCACATTTGGCACGCTCTTGAGATCCTTGAAGTCGATCTTGTGCATCGCTTCGCCGACCCAATAGCAGGCACCGGCAGCTGGGATCGTCCAGCCGACATCGTTGAGCGCCTGAAATACTGTTGCGGCGGTGTGATGGGCGCCATCTTCGTTTCCAACGATGGCGCAGATCGCGATCTTGCCATAGGCGGGGGTCCGGCCATGATCGTCGGTCTCACTCAGGAACGCGTCCATCCGCTCGCACACTCGTTTGGCGATACTGGACATCTGGCCCATCCAAATGGGCGTGCCGAGAATCAAGATGTTCGCATTAAGGATCTTCTTGCGGATGAGCGGCCATTCATCGTCGCCCCCCTCATCCGATGTCACGCCGGCGGCAATATTGAAGTCGGCCAGCCGAATGGTCTCGGTCAGATCAACACCCTGCTTGGCAAGATACCCCGCAATGAGTTCGATCATCTTGTCCGTTGACGATGGTTCGCTGCCGCTCTTCTTGAGCGTACAATTGAGCGCAATTGCCGTGAGCTTTGCCAATTCCCGTCCTCTCACCCGTAAACCCTTGGAACGTCTCAGCGCAATTTCAGTGCCGCGTCACCGGCTTGCTCCTGGCTGCCATAACACCTCGCTCCCGGCCCGGCTGGCGACATCGCGCGCGGCGACGAACAGGAAGTCGCTGAGGCGGTTGACGTAAGCGAGCAGCGGCGGGCTGAGTGGCTCGGCCTCATTCAGGGCCACGATGCTGCGCTCGGCCCGGCGCGTGACCGCGCGGGCGAGGTGGAGTGTCGGCACTGCGCCCGGCCCGCTTGGCAGGATGAAGCTGGTGAGCGGCGCCAGCGTCGCGTTCATGTCATCGATTTCGCGTTCGAGGCGCTCGACCTGCGCCGGGACGATGCGCAGCGCGCCCGCGATCTCGCCCGGCGTCGCAACGTCCGCGCCGGCATCGAACAAGTCGTTCTGGATGACGAGAAGGCGGTCGCGCAATGGGCCGTCGGGGACATCGACAAGTGCGCAGCCGACCGCGGCATTGGCTTCATCGACATCGCCGATCGCGGCCATGCGCAGGCTCGCCTTGGACACTCGGCTACCATCGACCAGTCCGGCGCTGCCGCCGTCGCCGGTGCGGGTGTAGATTTTATTGAGCTTGACCAATTCAGCCGCCGGACTTGCCGGCCACCGCCAGGATCAGGATGACGAGGACGATCGCGACCGCCTGAAACAACACCCGCTTGCGCATATAATGTTGCTGCTGTTCGCCGCTGACGTCCTTGCCCGACGCCATCGCCATGACCCCGCGGACGAGAACATAGGCGGTGGCCCCCATGGCGAGCACGAGGAGGATGATAAGGAGGATGTTCATGCCGCCTCTTTAATCCTCGAGGAAGGCGAAACCAAGGGGAAGCTCGCCGGCCTTTAGGCGGTAGGCAAGTTCGCGGCCGTCGGTGCCTGCGGCGCGCATCGCGGCCAGAGTCGGTGCCTGGTCGCGCTTGGCCAGGCGGCGGCCATCGGCATGAGCAACCAGGCGGTGATGAAGATAGTCCGGCTGGGGCAGATCGAGCAGCAGTTGAAGCAGGCGCTGGACCGGGGTCGAAGATCGGAGGTCGGCGCCGCGCGTGACCAAGCTGATCCCGCTGGCGGCGTCGGCGACGACGCAGGCGAGGTGGTAGGCCGCCGGCGCGTCCTTGCGGGCCAGGATGATATCGTCGAGGTCGGCGCGCGCCGCTGCAAAGGTCCGCGCTCCCTCGCGCCAGATCGGCAGGCCGGTGCGCGCCAGGGCCCGCTCCACATCGAGGCGCCAGCTATGTGCCTCCGCCGAGCGCCGCGCCGGATCGTCCGGAAGGTGGCGACAGGTGCCGGGATAGTGCGCGGCCGCTGCGCCCTGCGGAGCTGCCAGTGCCGCCGCAATATCGGCGCGGGTGCAGAAACAGGCATAGACCAGGCCCTGACCGCGAAGCGCGTCGAGCGCGTCGGCATAGGCCGCCGTCCGCTGCGACTGGATCAGGGGCGGCTGCGCCGGGACGAGGCCGAGCCAGTCGAGATCCTCGAAAATGCCATCGACGAACTCGGCGCGAGCGCGGCCCTGGTCGAGATCCTCGATGCGGACCAGGAACTTACCTTTGGCGCCGCCACGGTGCGCTTGTTGGTGGCCAAACACCGCGCTCAGCGCATGGCCAAGATGCAGTCGTCCGGTGGGCGAGGGTGCAAAACGGGTAGTGATCATGGCGACTGTTGCAAAAGGGACTCTTGACGATGCGTGACTGAGCATGTTGTCATGCACCTGTCACGTCGGGTTGGCATCCGCCGCGGCACAAGGGAAGACGGGCCGAACCGCCCTCTCCTCCCTGCCTGAGGCGTTCAGGCGTGCGACGGGGCCGGGGGAGCTGGAGTTCGGACCATCCGGGCGGAAGGCTGCTGACAGGCGTATGTATCACCCCGATCTAATTCGACGGCCCGAAAGCTGCCCGGCACTGGTGCTCAATGCCGATTACACGCCGCTGTCTTATTATCCTTTGAGCCTGTGGCCGTGGCAAACGGCGATCAAGGCGATGTTCCTCGAGCGAGTCGATGTCGTCGCCCATTATGAGCGCGAAGTGCACAGCCCGAGCATCGCCATGAAGCTGCCGTCGGTGATCGCGCTTCGCGATTATGTCCACCCCAGCGAATATCCGGCGTTCACGCGTTTCAACCTGTTCCTGCGCGACCGCTTTCGCTGCGTCTATTGCGGCACCCACAAGGAATTGACCTTCGATCACGTCGTCCCGCGCGCCCAAGGCGGCCGGACAACCTGGGAGAATGTCGCCACCGCCTGCGCGTCGTGCAACCTGCGCAAGGGCGGACGGACGCCAGTCGAAGCGCATATGCATATCCAGCGCGAACCCATTCGCCCGACGACCTGGCAGTTACAGGATCACGGCAAACGGTTTCCGCCCAATTATCTCCACCATAGCTGGCGCGACTATTTGTATTGGGACGTCGAGCTCCTGCCCTGAGACGCTCAACGGTTGCTACAGCCCGGCGATGAAGTCGCGGACTTTGCCGCCGACATCGGGGCGGTCGAGCGCCAAAGCGATGTTGGCGATGACGAAGCCGGCCTTGTCCCCGCAATCGTGCCGCGCCGCCGCGACCTTGAGCGCATGGAAGGGCTGCTGCCCGATCATCTGCGCCATTGCGTCGGTCAGCTGGATTTCGCCGCCGGCGCCGCGCTCCTGCCGGTCGAGCACGTCCATTACTTGCGGCTGAAGGATATAGCGGCCGATCACGCCGAGTCGCGACGGAGCGACCTCGGGGGCCGGTTTCTCGACCAGGCCGAGGACCTCGGTCAGTGCGCCGTCAACCGTGCCGGGGGTGACGATTCCATAGTTGCCGGTCTTGTCGGTAGGCACTTCCTCGGCGGCCAGTAGATTGCCGCCGACCTGCTCCCACGCCTCGACCATCTGCTTGAGCGCGCCCGGCTGGCCAACCATCAAGTCGTCGGGCAGGAGGACTGCGAAGGGCTCGTCGCCGATGACATGGCGGGCGCACCACACGGCATGGCCCAGGCCCAGCGGCTCCTGCTGGCGAACGCTCACCAATTCGCCGAAGTCGGCGCGCGAATCGGCGAGTATGTCGAGGCTCTTGCCCTTGCCGCGAAGCGTGGTTTCAAGCTCGAACGCGCTGTCGAAATAATCGACCAGGGACGATTTGCCGCGGCCGGTCACGAACACCAACGTCTCGATCCCCGCCTCGCGCGCCTCATCGACCGCATATTGGATCAGCGGTCGATCGACGATCGTGATCATTTCCTTGGGGATCGACTTGGTCGCGGGGAGCAAGCGGGTGCCCAGCCCGGCGACTGGGAAGATGGCCTTGCGCACTTTGTTGCTCATCGGCGCGTGGATTCCGGATCGGTCGGGCCCTGGTCGTCGCTGACGGGCACTTCAAGCGTTCCGGCGGGGGCTGCTGGCGCTTCGCCCCCGGTCGCCGGCGGCAGGTCGAAGCGGTCGGCCTGGCGCGGTTCGGACTTCTTGAGCAATTCGTCGATGCGATCGGCGCGGGCATAGGTTGGCGGGGTCAGCAGATCCTCGGGGGTCGGCGTGGTTCGGGCCATCATCGGCTTGACCGGCAGCGGCTGCCCCTTGGCCGGTTCGAGGTCGGCGACCTTGCCGCAGCTGGCGAGCGCCACTGCAGCGACAAGGACAAGGGCGCGGCGCATGATCATCGCCAATGACCTAGCCGCTCGCTCGCGCTTTCGCCAGACTGCGGCTAGGAGCGCGGGCAAGGAGATATCATGCGCCTATTCACGATCGTCATCGGCTCACTGGCTCTCGCGGCCTGCGGCAAGCCCTCCCCAAACGGCGAGAGCGGCAATGCGGCGGCGGTGGCGGCTGACGCATCTGCCGAAGCCGGCGGCGTCCTCGACCGCAGCCAGAAGGGCAAGCCGGCGCCCGATGTCGCCTTCAAGGACCCCGATGGGGAGGACGTCACGCTGGCCGAATTCGAAGGCAAGCCCTTGCTGGTCAATCTGTGGGCGAGCTGGTGTGTGCCGTGCGTCAAGGAATTGCCGACCCTCGACGCGTTGGCGCGGACTGCAGACGCCACGGGGCTGAAAATCATCGCGGTCAGCCAGGACATGGCGCCGCAGCCGTCGGTCGTGGCGTTCCTGGCCAAGCACAAGATTGCGACGCTCGAGCCCTATCACGATCCCGCAATGCGTCTGTCGGGCGGACTTAACGCCCAGATCCTGCCAACGTCGATCCTGTTCGATGCCGCTGGTAACGAAGTCTGGCGCTACGTCGGCGACCGCGACTGGACCGCCACGGACGCTGCTACGCTGCTTGCCGAGGGCGGCGCGAAAGGCCGCTGAGCAGGCGCCCGTCGATCGCCGCGAGGCCGAGCGCGATCAGCCCCAGGCCGAGGAAATCCTGAACCCCCAGATGCTCGCCCAGGAACAGGCCGCCAAGCAGGATCGCGGTCGGCGGAACGAGTAAGGTGACGAGCAAGGCGTTGGTCGCACCGGCGCGGTCGATCAGCCGGAAATAAAGGATGTAGGCGAAGGCGGTGCAGATGAGCGCAAGCGCGACCAGCGCTGCCCATGCGCCGGCGGGCGGCATCGGCAGCGACCACGGACGGTCGACGACCAGCGCAATCGGAAGCATGACCAGCGCACCCATCGACAACTGGCCGGTGGTTACCGCCATCGGCTTGAGCCCCTGGCCGCGGAAGCGGCGCGCCCACACTGCGGCCAGCGCGTAGCTCAACGCGGCGCTGACGCAGGCGAGCATCGGCAAGGCGCCGTTGCCAAGCCCGCCAAGGGTCGGCGCGATCATCGTCGCGACGCCCGCGAACCCGACCACCACACCGGCGCTGCGCAGCGGAGTCATCCGCTCGTCGCGGGTGAAGAGGTGTGCCACGACCACGCCCCAGATCGGGGTGGTGGCGTTGAGGATCGAGGCGAGCCCGCTGGCGATTTGCTGCTGACTCCATCCGAACAGAATAAACGGCACGACATTGTTCATCAGCGACAGGAGCAGGATCGAGCTCCAGAATTGGCGCGGCAAATCGAGCCGCTCTCCGCGCAGGCGGAGAAACAGGAACAGGCCGCTGGCCGCGATCGTCAACCGCAGCCAGACGTAGGTCAGCGGCGGCAAGCTGTGGACGACGACGTGGATGAAGAAAAACGCACCGCCCCAGATCAATGCGAGCGATACCAGGATCAGCCAGTCGGCGCGATTCATGCGGGTGCGGATCACCGTGTCGGTGTAGATATCGGGCGCTCCGCCGGCGTCCGCGCAATTGCGTTCGAATTCGATCTGGATTGCAGTCTTCATCGCCCGAACCTGCACGCCGATCGATCGCCCCGCCAACAAAGGCTGGCCCCGACCCAATAAGCGTGGCTTATTGCTGCTCTAGTCGCGCAACAGCTCGTTGATCCCGGTCTTGCTGCGAGTGCGCTCGTCGACGGTCTTGACGATGACCGCGCAGGCCAGGCTGGGACCGCCATCTTTGCCGGGCAGGGTGCCGGGGACGATCACCGAATATGCGGGCACCCGGCCGTAGCTGATTTCGCCCGTGGCCCGGTTCACGATCTTGGTCGAGGCGCCCAGGAACACGCCCATCGAAATGACCGAGCCCTGCTCGACGACGACGCCCTCGGCGACTTCGCTGCGCGCGCCGATGAAGCAATTGTCCTCGATGATCACCGGGCCGGCCTGCAACGGCTCGAGCACCCCGCCGATCCCGGTCCCGCCCGAGATATGGACGTTGCGGCCGATCTGGGCGCAGCTGCCGACCGTCGCCCAGGTATCGATCATCGTTCCTTCGCCAACATAAGCGCCGATATTGACGAAGCTGGGCATCAGCACCGCGCCGGGCGCGACATAAGCGCCGCGGCGGACGATTGCGCCCGGCACGGCTCGGAAACCGGCGGCGGCGAATTCGTCATCGCCCATGCCGACAAATTTCGACGGCACCTTGTCCCACCAGCTGGCGCCGCCCGGCGCGCCCGCGATGCGCTCCATCGGGTTCAAGCGGAACGATAACAGCACTGCCTTCTTGAGCCATTGATTGACGTGCCAGCCGCCATCCCTCGGCTCGGCCACGCGGGCCTCTCCCGAATCGAGCAGTTGAAGCGCCGACACGACCGCCTCGCGCACCGCGCCGGTCGTGTCGGCGCCGATCGCGTCGCGCGCCTCCCACGCGTGGTCGATGGTGGCCTGGAGCCGGTCGGTCATTCAGCATCTCCCAAAATCGATTGCAGCCATTCGCCCGTATCCGCGACCGTCACGTCGATAAAGTCGGGGTGGTGATCGTGATTGCCGCGCTCGGACCCGTTGTCGACCCACACGGTGGTCATGCCCAGCGCCTTGGCGGGTTTGAGGTTGCGCGCCATATCTTCGACCATCACCGCCGCCGTGGGGTCGATGTCGAATTGGGCGAGCAGCTTTTCATAGCCATGAACTTCGGGCTTGGGCCGCAGATCGGCCGCGAAGATGTCGTGCAAATGGTCGAGCTCGGCGGCGATGCCGAGGCGGTCGAGTACTTTCCAGGCATAATCGGCATCGCCGTTGGTGTAGATGAACTTGCGCCCCGGGAGCCGCGCCAGCGCCTGCGCCAGGCGATCATCGGGCACCAGCCGATCGAGCGAAATGTCGTGCACGTCGGCCATGAAATGATGCGGATCGACAGCGTGGTGCTTCATCAGTCCAGCGAGCGTCGTACCCGAGCCGTGAAAATGCATTTTCTGCACTCGCCGCGCCTCCGCTGCATCGACGTCGAGCAGTCGCTGGATATAGGCGCCCATGCGCTCGTCGATCAGGTCGAACAGCTTGGTCGATGCCGGATACAGGCAATTGTCGAGATCGAAGATCCAGTCGCGGATGTGGGCAAAGCGCGGGTCCATGGGCAGCCGCGCCACTAGACGTAAAACCGCCTTCAGCAAAATGAAAGCTTCCCGGAAGCATAAAGTGATTCGGAAAAGTCATTGTCGCTCAATGGCTTGGGAGGATCAGAATCGTGAACATTCGGCGTTTCACACCGGTCGCCTGCGTCGCTGTGCTGTCGCTTGGCATCTCCGGTTGCGGTGGTGGCGGTGGCGGAGGAACAACCTCGCCCAAGCCGCTGCCAGCGCCCCCGGCTTCGCCACCGCCGCCTCCGCCGCCGCCGCCACCACCACCGCCACCTCCGCCATCATCGCCGCCCTCGACCGGCGGAACGACGGGCACGACCTTCGACACCGGCGAATATCGCAGTTCGATCTATGCCGTCTCCGCCAATGCCATCAGCGCCTACCAGTCGGGGGTGACCGGCAAGGGCGTCAAAATCGGCGTCGTCGACAGCGGTATCAATCCGTCTCTGGCCGAATTCGCCGGGCGCATCGATCCGGCCAGCGGCGACGTCTACGGGCAGCGCGGCATCAGCGATGAAGGCGGCCACGGCACCGCAGTCAGCGCGGTTGCTGCGGCCGGTCGCAACGGCACCGGCACGCTCGGCGTCGCCTTCGATGCCACCATCGTCAATCTGCGCGCCGACAGCCCCGGCAGCTGCGCTACGAGCAAGGGCTGTTCTTTTTCCGACGACGCGATCGCCGAAGGGATCGACCGGGCCGTCAATTCGGGCGTCAAAGTCATCAACCTGTCGCTCGGCGGATCGACTCCGGGATCGCTGCTGATGTTCTCAATGCAGCGCGCGATCGATGCCGGCGTGGTGCTGGTGATTTCGGCCGGCAATGACGCGTCGGTCAATCCGGACCCGTTCGCCCTGACGCCAGCGAAGACTTTTTCGGGCAAGGTCATCATCGCCGGCTCGGTCGGCATTGCCGGTGCCACTGGCGTCGACGATTCGACCATTTCGGACTTCTCCAATCGGGCCGGCAGCGGTGCCAATTGGTATCTCATGGCCGTCGGCTATGGCGACCGCGCACCCGATGAGACCGGGCAGTCCCGGCTGTGGTCGGGCACCAGCTTCTCGGCGCCGACCATTGCCGGTGCGGTCGCCTTGCTCGCTCAGGCGTTCCCCAACCTAACCGGGGCGCAGATCGTCAGCATCCTGTTCCAGAGCGCGACCGATCTCGGGGTCGTAGGAGTCGACACGACCTACGGCCAGGGGCGCCTCGACATTGCCAAGGCAATGAAGCCGATTGGCACCACTACGCTGGCCGGGACGAGCATGGCGGTCAGCACAACCAATAGCGGCGACCTACCCCCCGCCTCGGGGGATGCGCAGACCGGCGGATCGGTCAAGACGGTGATCCTCGATGGCTTTGATCGTGCCTATAAGCTCGATCTGGGCAAGACCATGCGGGCATCGCCGCAGGGCTCGCCGCTGACCAACGCCCTGCTCGCCGATACGGTTGGCGGGACGACGCGCAGCGGGCCGCTCGACGTCACCGTGGCGCTCAAGCAGCGCCGTGACCTCGCCTTGGGCTTCGGAACGGAGCGGCTCGGCCTTGGCCGTGAAGATATTCGCCGCGCGCGTGTCGTTGCCGCGGCGGCGGTTCTTCGGCTCGACCGCAAGACCGCTTTGGGGCTTGGGTTCGCCGACGGCGCAAAGGCGATGGAGCGGCGCCTGTCGGGCGTTGCCGAGCGCGCGTTCCTGATGGCTCGCGACCAGGCCGGAGAGCCCGGCTTTGCAGTCGATCGCAACGGCAGTGTCGCCCTTCGCCGCGAACTCGCCGGGGTCGGCGTGACGCTGTCCGGGGAAACCGGCAATCTGCGCCAGGACGTGCCGACTCGCGCGTTCGGGACATCGTACAAATTGGCCACCGCGACCCTCGACAAGGTGTTGCTCGGGACACGTTTGTCGGCCAGCCTGACCAGTCTTCAGGAAAATTCGACCCTGCTCGGCGGGCGCTTCGACGCTGCGTTCGGCAAGGGCGGATCGACCACCCGCTTCCTCGACCTCGAGGCGCAGCGCGAACTCGGCGGCGGGTGGAGCGCGGCGCTCAACGCGCGGCACGGTTGGACCCGCTTTGGCGCGGGCAACCTCGCCACCTCCGCTTATGGAGTGACGCTGGGCAAGGCGCGGGTCCTGGGCAGCGGCGACAGCATCGCGCTCCGCATCGCCCAGCCCTTGCGGGTCGAGGAGGGCGCGATGTCTCTCTATCTGCCAACGACCTATTCCTACGATAGCGGAACAACCGGCTTCGGCTGGGAGCGATTGTCGCTAGTGCCGAGCGGGCGCGAGCTGGACGGCGAACTCGCCTATGGATCGTCGCTGTGGCGGGGGCGAGGCTGGCTCAGCGGCAACCTCTTCTATCGCCGCCAGCCGGGGCATATCGCGGCCGCCGATGCCGATGTCGGCGCCGCGATCCGCTTCTCGATGGGCTTCTGACTAGACCGTAAAGCTCTCGCCGCAGCCGCACGCACCCTTGGCGTTGGGGTTCTCGAAGGTGAAGCCGGCGGCGAAATCGTCTTCGCTCCAATCCATGATCGAGCCGACCAGGTAGAGCACGCTTGCGCCGTCGACATAGAAGTCGCCGCCGGGGGTCTCGATCTTCTCGTCCATCGGATTGGCCTCGGTCACGTAATCGACCGAATAGGCCAGGCCCGAACAGCCGCGACGCGGGGTCGACAGCTTGACCCCGATGGTGCCATCGGGTGCCTTGGCCATGAGCGCGGCAACCCGCGCCTCGGCGGTGGGCGTAAGGATGATCGCGGCGGGCCGCTGGCGGGTCGTGGTCATCACAGCATCCCCAGTTCAAGCCGGGCTTCATCGCTCATTTTCGACGGGTCCCACGGCGGGTCCCAGACGAGCTTGACTTCGGCATCGCGGATTCCCGGCACGGCCAGCGTGCGCAGCTCGACCTCCTGGGGCAGGCTTTCGGCCACCGGGCAATTGGGGGTGGTCAGGGTCATCGAAACGATGGCGTCGCCATCCTCGCTTACCACGACATCGTAGATCAGGCCGAGCTCATAGATATCGACCGGGATTTCGGGATCGTAGATCGACTTGAGCGCCTCGACCACCGCGGCCTGCAGGTCCCCGCCAACGCCGTGCGCGGGCTCGGCCGGCGCGTCATTGCCGGCCAGGAAACCGGCCAGATAGTCGCGCTTGCGCGCAAATATGGCGGAGGCGCTTGGCGTATCAACCGGCGTTTCCGGGTCGACCCGAGCGCGCGGCGGCTTGGCCACGGCGGCGACCTCCTCGATCTCGATCTTGCGTTCGTCGTTCATCCGAATATCCGTTTCACTTGCTCGATGCCGGTGACCAGCGCGGCGATGTCGCTTGAATCGCTGTGGGCAGCGAAGCTGGCGCGCGCCGTCGCTGGGACGCCGATCAGGTCCATCAGCGGCTGGGCGCAATGGTGGCCCGCGCGCACCGCCACGCGATGATCGTCGAGGATCGTCGCAGTGTCGTGGGCGTGCACTCCATCGACATTGAAACTGACGATCCCGGCGCTATCGGCGGGACCGTAAAGGGTGACTCCGCCAAGCGCCTCGAGCGCAGCGCGACACTCGCCGACCAGCGCGGCTTCATGGGCGTGAATGGCGTCGAGGCTGAGCCCGCGCACCCAATCGATCGCGGCGTGAAGGCCGACCGCGCCGACGATGTGCGGGGTGCCGGCCTCGAACCGCATCGGCGGGTCGAGAAAGGTGGTCGCGGCAAAGGTCACCCGGTCGACCATCGACCCGCCGCCTTGCCATGGCGGCATCGACGCGAGCAGCTCGGCCCGGCCCCACAAAGCTCCGATGCCGGTAGGGCCGTAGAGCTTGTGGCCGGAATAAGCGTAGAAATCGGCGCCGATCGCGGAGACATCGACCGCGAGGCGCGCTGCCGCCTGGCACCCGTCGAGCAGCAGCAAGGCGCCCTTGGCATGGGCGATCTTGGCCGCGCGAGGGGCGTCGAGGACCGATCCGAGCACGTTGGAGACATGGGCGAAAGCGACGACCCGGTGGTCCACGCTCACCATCGCTTCGGCGATGTCGAGGTCGATTTGGCCGTCCGGCGTCAGCGGGACAACGTCGACGGCGTAATCGGCCAGCTGCCACGGGACGATGTTCGAATGATGTTCGAGTGCGCTCACCAGGACACGGTTGCGGCCGTCGCGGGGCAGGCGCTGGGCAATGAGGTTGATTGCCTCGGTCGCGCCGCGGGTGAACACCAGCTCGTTCGCCTGGCCGCCAATCAGCGCTGCGGCGGCAGCGCGCGCAGCCTCGTAGCGGCCGGTCATGTCGGACGAACGCTGATAGACGCCGCGGTGGACGGTTGCGTATTCGGGGCCATAGGCCCGCGCGATCGCATCGATCACCGCCTGCGGCTTCTGCGCGGTCGCGGCGCTGTCGAGATAATGCCACTCGCCAACGCCGGGGAATTGCGCGCGGACGTTTATTCCTCCCCGGGACGGGGAGGTGGCAGCACGCAGTGCTGACGAAGGGGGTTCTATGCCGGGCACGACGCCCCCTCCACCGGCTTCGCCGGTTCCCCTCCCCGCACCGGGGAGTAACTGATTGTCCGCAACGCGGCCCGCGCCGCGCTCGCGATGTCGCTGTCCTCGTCAAGGCTGTCCCACAGCCCGCCGACGAAGCCTTCGAGCAGCACCGCTTTGGCGGTCGCCGGGTCCATGCCGCGCGCGGCGGCGTAGAATAATTGCATCGCGTCGAGCTCGCCGACCGTCGCGCCGTGCGCGCATTTGACGTCGTCGGCGTAAATTTCCAGCTCGGGCTTGGCATTGGCGGTCGCGCCGCGGTCGAGCAGCATCGCCTTAACCGATTGGATGGCGTCGGTGCCATCTGCGCCGCGCGCCACCGCGACCTTGCCCAAATAAGTCCCGACCGCGCTGCCGCCAAGCACGCTGCGGACCGTCTGGCGCGAGGTTGAATCGCGTTCCAGGTGGCGAACCGTAGTGACGATTTCGTTGGTCGAACTGCCGCCGCCGATGATTGCCGCATGAAACTCGAAATGCGCGCCTTCGTGGAGCGACACGTCGACTTCGATGCGCGCATAGGTCGCCGCATTGGCAAGGGCGAAAATCTGCGCCGAGGCGCCCGCCTCAAGCAATATTTCGACACGGCGGACCGCAATCGCGGCGCCGTCTGGCAGCCAGATTTGCTGCACCTTTTGCTGCGCAGCAATTTCGATCCGCTGAGGCTCGCCAAGCGCGTCCCAAACCGACGTCAGCGCCGCAATGTCGGCGTAGCGAAAAGCCTCGTCATGACGGGTCGGAAGCGCGCTCACACCGCCACCTCGGAATAGCCTTCGCGTTCGAGTTCGTGGGCCAGTTCGGGGCCGCCGCTGCGCTCGATCCGGCCGGCGCGCAGCACGTGCACGCGGTCGGGTTTCACATAGTCGAGCAGGCGCTGGTAATGGGTGATCAGCAGCACGCCCTTGTCCGGTGCGCGCATGATCGAATTGATGCCCGCGCCGACGGCTTTCAGGGCGTCGATGTCGAGCCCGCTGTCGGTTTCGTCGAGGATCGCGAAAGCGGGGTT
This sequence comes from Sphingomicrobium sp., assembly GCA_039920065.1. Taxonomy (GTDB): domain Bacteria; phylum Pseudomonadota; class Alphaproteobacteria; order Sphingomonadales; family Sphingomonadaceae; genus Sphingomicrobium. The sequence goes on from JBDSEL010000142.1 coordinate 19,547, forward strand.
CATGATGCCCATCTGGACCATCTCGGCGCGCTTCTTTTCGCCGCCCGAAAAGCCGACATTGACCGGCCGCTTGAGCATTTCTGCATCCATGCCGAGCAGTGCCGCCTGCGCCTTGGCAAGCTTGATGAAGGCCGCCCCCGAAAGATCGCTTTCGCCATGCGAGCGGCGCTGCGCATTGAGGCTCTCGCGCAGGAACTGAAGGTAGCTGACGCCGGGGATTTCGACCGGATATTGGAAGCCGAGGAACAGGCCGGCGGCGGCGCGCTGGTGCGGTTCGAGGGCGAGCAGGTCGAGCGCACCATCGTCATTGCGAGCGAAGCGCGGCAATCCAGAAATTTCTTGACCCAGAACACTGGATTGCTTCGTCGCCTCCGGCTCCTCGCAATGACGAGGAGTGAACGTCGCGCTACCCTCGGTCACCTCATAGCCCGGCCGCCCCGCAAGCGCATAAGCAAGCGTCGACTTGCCCGACCCGTTCGGCCCCATGAGCGCATGCACTTCACCCGCGGGGACGTGCAGCAACACACCATTAAGGATCGCCTTGTTCGCGACGGTCGCGTGAAGGTTTTCAATCCTGAGCATTTAGCCGACACTTCCTTCCAGGCTGATCCCGAGCAACTTCTGCGCCTCCACGGCGAACTCCATCGGCAGTTGTTTCAGCACTTCGCGCGCAAACCCATTCACGATCAGCGCGACTGCGCTTTCGGCGTCGAGGCCGCGACTCATGGCGTAGAACAATTGGTCGTCGCTGATCTTGGACGTCGTCGCTTCATGCTCGATCTGCGCGGTCGGGTTCTTGACCTCGATATAGGGGACGGTGTGGGCGCCGCAGTCGCTGCCCAGCAGCAAGCTGTCGCACTGGGTGAAGTTGCGCACGTTCTCGGCGCCCGGGAGCACGCGGACGAGGCCGCGATAGGTGTTGTCGCTGCGGCCCGCGCTGATGCCCTTGGAGACGATGGTCGAGCGGGTGTTGGATCCGATGTGGATCATCTTGGTCCCGGTG
>JBDSEL010000143.1:0-21099 GCA_039920065.1 Sphingomicrobium sp.
TTGCGTCGGGGTCCTCGTAGGACGGTTCTTCGCTGAACCCCATCGGGCGCGCGATCAGCACCGAAGGGAAGGTCTGGACCGCAGTGTTGAGGTCGCGGACGGTGGCGTTGTAATAGCGGCGGGCCGACTGAAGCTCGGTCTCGATGCCGGATATCTCGCCCTGCAATTGCTGGAAGTTTTCACTCGCGCGAAGCTCCGGATAGGCTTCCGCAACCGCGAACAGCCGCCCGATCAGGCCAGTCATGGTGGCATCGGCAGCGGCGGTCGCGGCCACTCCGCCTCCAGTGCCCGTCATGGCCGCGCGCGCTGCGGTGATCGCTTCGAAGGTCGATTTCTCGTGACTCGCATAGCCCTTCACCGTTTCGACCAGATTGGGGATAAGGTCGGCGCGGCGGCGCAGTTGGACGGTGATCCCGCTAAACGCTTCCTTGACCAGCGCACGCAGCCGCACGAGGCGGTTGTACAGCCCGATGACGAACACCAGCACCAAGACGATGATGCCAATTACGATCCATGTAGTCATTCGAAAGCCCCTCCGAGTTAGAAGCGGAGCATAGGAGGCTTTAGCGGGCTGTAACAGTCGTCAATCAGAAAGCCGCAATACCGGTGATAGCACGGCCCATGATCAGCGCGTGGACATCGTGCGTGCCCTCATAAGTGTTGACCGTCTCGAGGTTGGCGGCGTGGCGCATGACGTGGAATTCGGCCGAAATGCCGTTGCCGCCGTGCATGTCTCGAGCGATCCGCGCGATGTCGAGCGCCTTGCCGCAATTGTTGCGCTTGATCAGGCTGATCGTCTCGGGGATCAATTCGCCGTCCTCCATTCGCCGGCCCACGCGCAACGCCGCCTGCAGCCCCAGTGTGATCTCGGTCACCATATTGGCAAGCTTGAGCTGGACCAGCTGGGTGGCGGCGAGGGGACGACCGAATTGCTTGCGGTCGAGCGTATATTGGCGCGCTGCAGAATAGCAGGCCTCGGCCGCGCCCATGGCGCCCCAGCCAATGCCATAGCGCGCGCGGTTGAGACATCCGAACGGGCCCTTGAGCCCTTCGACGTTGGGCAGCAGCGCGTCCTCGCCGACATCGACATCTTCCATGACGATCTCGCCGGTGATCGAGGCGCGAAGCGACAGCTTCTCCTTGATCTTGGGGGCGGTCAGGCCCTTGGTGCCTTTGTCGAGTACGAAACCGCGGATCTTGCCGTCGTGGGCGTCGGATTTGGCCCACACCACGAATACGTCGGCGATCGGCGAATTGGTAATCCACATCTTGGATCCCGTGAGGCGATAGCCACCGTCGATCTTTTGAGCGCGGGCGCGCATCCCGCCGGGGTCGGAGCCGGCGTCGGGCTCAGTGAGGCCGAAACAGCCGACCCATTCGCCGCTGGCTAGCTTGGGCAGATACTTCTGCCGCTGCTCCTCGCTGCCATAAGCGTTGATCGGGTGCATCACGAGCGAGGACTGGACCGACATTGCCGAGCGATAGCCGCTGTCGACCCGCTCCACCGCGCGGGCGATCAGGCCGTAGCTGACATAGCCGAGCCCGGCACCGCCATATTTGGGGTCGATGGTCGCGCCGAGCATGCCGAGCTCGCCAAGTTCGGTCATGATTTCGCGGTCGAAGCGCTCGTCGAGATAGGCGCTGGTGACCCGCGGCAGGAGCTTGTCCTGCGCATAGCCCTCGGCCGTGTCGCGGACGAGCCGCTCCTCATCGCTCAACTGGTGATTGAGATCGAACGGGTCCTGCCAGTCGAACGGCAGGATTTTGGGCTCGCCCACGGTGCTTTTCCTTGAATTTGATGATATTTGACGCCGCATTCCCTAGCCGCTTCGTCGGCCATTCGCTACCCCGCGCGCCATGGCGCGAGGCGGCTGCAACCTTCGGTGGCGGCGTCCGTTTCGGGACAGGCTTCAGCGAACGGACTTTTCCGTTTGATTTCCGCTGCTAATAAGCACCCCACGATTATCGAGAGTGCGTCATGATTGCCGAGTTTGTCAGGAAACAGCCGACTGTGATCCGCAATGCCTTGCAGGCTTGCCGGCGGCACTTCGTCTATGCGTTATTGTTCAGTGCGCTGCTCAACCTGCTGTTCATCGCGCCGATGCTTTACATGCTCCAGGTCTATGACCGGGTAGTGCCGACTTACGGTGCGACGACCTTGCTGTTCCTGACACTGGTCCTGCTGTTCGCGCTGATCGTATTGTCGGGGCTGGATGCACTGCGCTCGCGCTTGCTGGTCCGCGCCAGCGTTCGGCTGGACAAGGAATTGGCCGGCGCGATCCTCGAATCGACCCTCGCGGTTCCCGACCAGGGGGCGCAGCGCATTGCCAAACAGGCCCTGCGCGAATTCGACGTCCTTCGGCAGACGCTCACCGGACCCTCGATGGTCGCGCTGTTCGATGCGCCGTGGGTCCCGATCTACATCGCGATTGCCTGGCTGATCGACCCGTGGATCGGGATCCTCGCGCTCGCCGGTGCGGCAATTTCGGTCTACCTTGCCTGGCGCAACGAGCGGGCGACCAACGCCCGCCTCAAGGAAGCCAATGCGGCGGCCGGCCGCTCCTATGCAGGCTATGAATTCACCCTTGCCCAGGCCGATGTCGTCCGAGCCCTGGGCCAGCGCCGGGCGATGGTCGCGGGCCATTTGTCCGACCGTCATTCGATGATGGAGCTGCAAAGCCTCGCCAGCCTCGAATCGAGCGGCATCGGCGCGACCTCAAAGTTCGTTCGCCTGGCGGTGCAATCGCTGGCGCTGGGCCTCGCCGCTTTGCTCGCGATCGACAACCGGATCAGCGCCGGCGCGATCTTCGCCTCGTCGTTCATCGTCGGCCGGGCCCTGGCGCCGATCGACCAGTTGGTCGGCAGCTGGAAGATGGTGGTGCAGGGGATGAATGCCTGGGGCACGCTGCAGGAGCTGTTTGCCGAATCTCGGCCCGACGTCAGCCTTACCCGGCTGCCGCCGCCGGAAGGAAAATTGTCGACCGAAAGCCTGACCATCATCGATCAAAATCGGCGCCCGATCCTGCAGAACGTCACGTTCAGCGCCAGCAAGGGCGAGACCATCGCCATCATTGGGCCCAGCGGCGCGGGCAAGTCGACGTTGGTCAAAGCGCTGGCGGGGGCCGCGATCCCGGTCGCCGGGCTGATCCGCTTCGATGGCGCCGACCAGAAGAATTGGGATCCCGAACTACTCGCCGAACATATCGGCTACATGCCGCAGGAAGCGTCGCTGTTCGCCGGCACGATCAAGGAAAATATCGCGCGCTTCCGCAACCGTCTGGGCGCCAACGCAATGACCCTCGACGCAGCAGTCATCGACGCCGCCAGAAAGGCGCGCGCCCACGACCTCATCCTGCAGCTTCCGGGCGGCTATGATTATACGCTCGGGCTTGGCGGTCGCGGGCTTTCGGCCGGTCAGGCGCAGCGCATCGCGCTTGCCCGCGCTTTATTCGGCTCGCCGCAATATCTGATCCTCGATGAGCCCAATGCAAGCCTCGACGCCGAGGGCGACCAGCAGCTCATTCAGACCCTCGACGAAGCCAAGAAGTCGGGCGTGACCACGCTCATCGTCGCCCACCGGCTCAGCGTCCTGCCGATCATCGACAAGATCATGGTCATCCAGGACGGAAGACTGACCGCTATGGGCGCGCGCGATGAGGTTCTGGCCCAATTGGCGCCACCCAAACCCCCACAAGCAGAGCCTGACACAGCGACGGCCGGAAAGCGCGGTCGATGAGCGAAGTCGTGGACACCGTCCCGAACGATATTGAGCTGGCAGCGCAGGATGCGCCGTTCGAATCTTCGACCACCGTCGACAGTCCCGATCGTGACATTCGCGTGGGCCTGATCATCGCCGGGATCTTCTTCATCCTGTTCCTCGGCTGGGCGACGTTCGCGCCGCTCGATGCCGCTGCGATCGCGCAGGGGCGGCTGACCGTGTCGGGCCAGCGCCAGACCATCCAGCACCGCGAGGGCGGAGTCGTGTCCGAAATTCTGATCAAGGAAGGTGCTTATGTGCGCAAGGGCCAGGTGCTGATCCGCCTTGGCGGTGCCGATGTCCGCGCTCAGGAACGCGCTCTGTCCGCCCAGTCCATCGGCTTGCTGGCCCAGCGCGCGCGCCTGCGCGCCGAGCAATCCGGCACGTCGATGATCATCCCGCCGCGCGAATTCGCGGCCTTGACGGGGGAGGATCGGGTTGCCGCCGCCGACGCCATGCGCATCCAGCAAACCCAGTTGCGGACCCGCGCCGCCGTGCTCTCGGCCCAGCGCGGTGCGCTCGGCCAACGGACCGCGCAGGCCAATAGCCAGGGGCAAGGCTATGGCTCGCAACTGGAATCGATCAATGAGCAATTGAGGCTGATCGACGACGAGCTGACCGGCATGCGCTCCGCCGCCGACAAGGGCTTCGTCTCCAAGAACCGGATCCGCCAGCTCGAACGTGCGCGCGCCGACCTCATCGGCCAGCGCGGCCAATATACCGCGACCATCGCTCAGTCGCGCGGGTCGGCCAGCGAAAGCCGCCTGCAATCGCTTGAGGCGATCAGTAATTACCAGGAACGCATCGCCAGCGACTTGCGCGATGTCGAGACCGCACTCAACGACGTGCTGCCCAAGCTCAGCGCGGCCAAGGACATGCTCGACCGGATCGAGATCAAGGCGCCTGTCGATGGCAGCGTTGTCGGGCTGACCGTGTTCACGCCCGGTGGAGTGGTCGCGCCCGGCCAGAAGCTGCTCGACATCGTCCCCAATAGCGCGCCACTGACGATCGAAGCGCGCTTGTCAGTGGCCGACGGCGACGACGTCCAGGTCGGCCAGAAAGCGTTCGTCCGGTTCGATACGCTGCACGACAAGACCTTGCCGCCGCTCGATGGCCTGATCACGCGCGTGTCGGCCGACGCGTTCACCGACGAAAAGTCGGGGGCGCCATTCTACACCGCCGAAGTATCGGTGCCGTTGAGCGAGCTGGAGGAAATCGAGCGCACTCACGGCAAAGCTGCGGTGCGGGCAGGGGTCCCGGTCTCGATCACGATCCCGATCCGCAAGCGGACCGCGCTCCAATATATGTTCGAACCGCTGACCGCCTCGCTGCGGCGCTCGTTCAAGGAACATTAGAAGCCGCGAGCACGGGCTGCGGGTTATTTTTCCCGCTGCTGCCGAAGCTCATCTTGTAAGTCAGACCCAGTCGGACGTGCGAGTTGCGATAGCGATGCTCTAGGACATCGGGCTCAGGGCTCGTCCGGTTCGGGGTATAGATGGCGCGGTCGCGCAGGCCGGACGTATCGAACATGTTTTCGACATTGAAGGTCACTGTGCTCGACTTGCTCGGGCGATACTCGACGAACGCGGTGGCATAGGGCTGGCCGTTGTAAAATGCCTCTACTTCGTCAGTTCGAAAGCCGAAGGTCCGGCGACGATCCGAGATGGCGGCACCATAAGCGAAACTTCCAGCATCGCGGCGCGCCTCGACATACCAGTTCCAAGCTGGGAAAAAATCGCTCCACAAGCGGTTTTGGCCGGTGATCGGGTCCTTGACCCGGGTTTTCTGGATGGTGACATTACCCGACAGCCTGAGGCCCTTCCAAAGCTTGTCGAGCGGGGCATCAAGATTGAGGCTTGCGAACATGCGCCGGCCGGTGCCCAGATTGCCTGGCGAATCGAACGCATTGCCCTTCGAATCGTAAATCAGCACCCGGTCCTGAAGTTGGTCGACGAGGTCATAGCCAAGTTCGAGCCGTGCTTTGCCCTTGCCGAGGAGCGGATGCTCGGCGACGAAGCGGCCTTCCCAGGTCCGCTGCGGCACCAGATTGGCATTGCCCCCGCTGACCCGATCACTGCTCAATTCGGCAGCGCTGACAAAATCGTAGAAGTCGAGCTGGGCGACCAAGCGCCGGGCGATCATCTGCAAATGCCAGTCGCTGCCCGGTTGCCAATCCAGCGTCAGGCTCGGCTTGAGGAACTTAAGCGAGCGATCGGCAGTAGCATCGCCGCGCACCTTGAGGCGCGAAATTTCGTAGTTGAGCGCACCGTCGAGGCGCAGGCCCTTGGTCAGTTCACGTCCGGCATTGACGTAGAACTCGCCGCGCGCCTCGCTCACCGTCGCATCTTCAAGCGGTAAGAGTATGGGGGTCTCGGTCCCGCCCGGACCGAGTTCGGAAAGGTCGAGCGCATAGTCGAGCTTGTTGAACGCGATTTCGCCTCCGGCCTCGAAGCTGAAGCCCAAAACGTCGCCGCGCGACCAGCTCAATTTCCCGATCGTCTCGGCATATTTCGACTTCGAATTTTGGATGAACCCGCCCAGGATCGTCTTGCCGCCGAGATCGCGAGCCAGATAATCGTCATAGGTCTTACGACTACGCCGATTGGCGAGCCCAACGAACTTGAGCCCGCCGCCAGCGAGCGGTCGGCTGATGTCTCCGCCGATCTCGAAAATATCGGTGCGATAGTCCTGATGCAGCACGTCGTCGTGTTCGGCACCCGTGGCGGGGATGACATGGTTCGCCTGAACCAGGCGAAAGCGCGAGGGCGAAAAGCGTGCATTGAGATGGAGCGCGCGATTGTCACCCTGCTCGAGCGCCCAGCTGCCTGACAGATAGGGATCGCGAACGGTGATGTCGTTGGTTTTAAGGCGCTTGGTCAAAAACGCACCGCTCGCCGCATCGGTGACCAAGTCGAAGCCCTCCTCGAACTGGTCGTTGCGCGCCGCATCGGCAGACAGGCTGAAGGTCGACGGGCCCCGGCTGAGCGAAATCGAGGCCGACCCGTTGGGGACGATCTCGCCGGTGAACCAGCGGGTGCCGCTGATGCTGGCATTGCCTGCCATCCCGCCGCCCGTGCTGAGTATGATGTTGGCGACTTGCGCCTTGCTCGAATAATCGGCGCCGAACAGGTCGCCGGGGCCGACATCAACACGCGTCACCCGGCTGGCGGGGATCCTGCCCAGCAGTGTCTCGAGCGACTCCGACTTGCTGCTCGATCGCTGGCCGTCGAGCACGACGTTGCCGGCCGCGCCGCTGAACCCGCGCAAGTCGGTATTGCCCAGTTCGAGCGAAAAGCCAGGTATACGCCGCACAATGTCGAGCGCCGAACGCGGTGCATATTGCGCGAAATAGGCCGCGTCATAGCTGGTCGATCGACCGCCCGGCTTGTCGCTCGCCGCAGCGGAGCCCGCTTCGGGTTGCTGGGCAAAAGCGGGCAGCGGGAGAAGCATGACGCCGACCAGGGCGCTGCAGCTCAGCCATCGAGAGAGGTTCATGAGAAATTCCCGTGTTAAAGCCATAATACAGTAAGGCAGGCAGCCCAATGGATCCAGCGCGATTCGACCAGCCGACAAGCGGCGGACAAAGAGGATCTACTGATCTGCCAGTGGAGGGAGAGGGCCAGCCTAATCGCGCCAGGTGATCCCCAACGCCTTGAGTTCAACCAACCGATCGGGCGTTTGACGCCCCATGTGGCGTTCGACGTTCAGCGCGAAGTCCGCAGTCACGCCCAACGCCTTCATGGCGACCAAGCTCTTGGCAGGCAGAGTCCCATAGCCCGCCGTGCGAAAACTATTCACATATGCCGCATCGACCCCGAGCGCGCGCAATTCGACCAGGTCGTCGAGCGAAAGGTCCGCCAGCCCAATGCGCCCGAAATCAGCGATCCAAGCGGCGGTGATACCAACCGCGCGCATCTGCACCAGACCGTCGAGAGACCGCGGCCGATAGCCATGGACAGCAAGCCCGTGAACGTAATCCGGATCCACGCCAACCGCCGTCAACGAAACGAGGTCATCGACCGTTGGCGGTGGGAACCCCGCTTCTCGCAGGCTTTCGACCAGTTCGCGCTTCACATCGAGGCAAAGAGCGAAAGCCAATCCTCACCGACCGGTTCAGCAACTTTGGCGGCAGCGAGCGCAGCTGCGAAAGCGGGTTGGGCAGCGAAATCGCAGCTGCCGCTGGCCCGTCCGGAGCCTCCGCTGCCGCTGCAGTCAAGTCGTCCGCTTTGCCGAACTAAGGAAAAGCGAACGGGACGGGTGCCACCGGCATGAAAGCCAGCGACGTCCAAACCATCGAACTCAGTTGTGCCGAAATCCGCGTTCCAGAAGTGCTTGTCTTCCCGGGCGCTGAAAAAGTGGGCAGTCACGCGACCGCTCCCACCTCGCTCTGCTAAGTCGAAATTAAGCGCTCCGCGTTGGATTGGCGCGGTTGCGCTGGCCACCGCCGCAAAGGCCAGCGGTAGGGCAATCAGCGGAAGCAGGTATCGGATCATGACAGTCTCCTTGGAGTTATGGACAAAGAGGGGGCGTTCACCCGCGAACAGGCGGCAGATCGGTAAATGAGTTCAAGTGGTTGACGCTTGAGGGTCAGCCGGCGCCCGGCTTGGGCAGGGTCGGTGGTCGGAAGACTCGCGGCGGGCGGGGTACGCGTCGCCCGACGCCTTCCGCACCGAGCACCCACAGGTCGACGACCCGGTCTGGATCGCGAACGTTTTGACCAGCAGCGCGCAACCGCTGGACGAAATCGGGGGTAACCCCGATCGCGCGGAGCTGAACGAGGTCGCTGAGATTGACGGCAACCCCTGCTGCTCGAATGGCCTGCGCGTAGGCACCGGTCACCCCGACCGCGCGCGCCGCGGTGATCGCACCGGCATCGAGGTGACCGAGCCCGCCAGCGACGAGCTCGCGGACGTAAGCAGGAGTCGCTCCGACCGCCTTGAGACTTGCAATATCCGATCCATCCGCAACGCGCAGGGACTGCGCGGCCGCGCGCATCTCGGCGACATATTGGGGCGTAACCCCGAGCGCTTCCATCTTCATTTCGCGAGCAGCGCGAGCCTCGTCGCGAACCTCCGCCCGAACGTGGACGCGGCCCTCGGCGCGGGCGTCGGCGCGGGCTTCGGCGCGGGCCTCGGCGCGGGCCTCGGCGCGGGCCTCAATCTCCGCCTCGATGTTAAGTTCGCTTTCGGCGCTCGCATTGTTGCCGGCCCGGCGAGCATCACGGAGCGCACGCGCTACCGACCCTGCGACCTGGATACGCGGGTTCGAGTCGAGCACGACCGGCGCTGGCGACTCGGCTGGAGCGACCGCTGCAACCGCACTTGAGACACCACTGGCGATTAACGATCCAAGGTCCGCCGGCTCGCTAGCGACGAACGCACGGGTCGCGGCATTGCTCGCGCTCGCCGGAGTTCCGTTTCGGGAATTCTGGACCGGGATAAGAGTCAAAGCAGTCAGTGGGGCAGCGACGATCGCCGCGCCTGCAATGACACCTAACGCAAACGGACGCGCCGTTGGTCCGCGGACCGTCGATCGGTCCAGTACGCGGGCTATCCGCCGGCCAAGCGAGGAGCGCGATGGCGCAACTCCATGGGCGCCGAGCAGCAGCCCCGAACAGTCGTGCCGCGCCACGCCGACCAACAGCTCGGCGTAATCGGTGTCTTCAATATCGGCGGCGAGAACGGCATCATCTGCAGTCTCTTCGCGCAGCTGGTGAGCTTCCCGGGCAAGGACCCATACCAGCGGGTTGAACCAGAACAAGGCGGTCGCAACTCGGGCCAGCATCAGCTTTATCCAGTCGAGGCGGGCAACATGGGCCAGTTCGTGGGCGATGATCGCTTCAGCTTCGCCGGCGGCTTCTACTGCCTTCTCATTGAGCAATATAACCGGCCGCATCACGCCCCAACTCACAGGAGAATTGAGCTCGTTGCTGGTAAGCAAGGCCGTGCCGTGTTTGAAGCCCATTCGCCGCTGAGCGCGGGCGAGCGCGCTCAGCCAATGGGCGTCGACGAGGACTTCGGCGCGGGCGCGTAACGTGATGAGTCGAATCACGGCCATCAGTGTGATGATCAGCAGGATTGCCGCCGGAATTGCGTAGAGCGCCGTGGCCACCATGACTGGCGGCAGCAATCCTGAAGAAGTCGCCGTTGAAGGGCCGGCGTCGGGAAGCACCGTGGCAGTGGCCGACACGCGGACGGGGCCGGCGAGCGCGGTGGGCGGATTCGACATTTGCCCTGTTGAAGTAAAAATCGCCGGCGCCTCGATCATCAACCGCGGCATGACCATCGGCGCGAAGGCGAGCAGGACGAGCATCAGAAGTCCGACGTGGGCGACGGTCGAACGCTCAGCGGCCGAACGCCGGATCATCCACCGCAGCAAGCCAAGAGTTAGCCCAGCAACGAACAGCGACTTGAACGCAATGGCGAGCAGGACGGGCATTACTTCCCCTTGGCTTCCCGGGCGCGGGCGATCATCGCCTCAATTTCATCAAGCTCCAGACCATCGAGCGTTCCGGACATGCCAAGCAAGGCAGAAGCCGCACTTGCTGGCGAACCATTGAAGAATGTTTTGACAATATCCGACAGCGCGGACTTCCGTGCGACATTGTCGCTGACGACCGGCCGATATACAAAACCCCGCGCCGATTCTGCGCGCCGGACGAAGCCCTTATCTTCAAGCCGCTTAAGCATCGCGCGAACCGCCGAACCGCTCAGTTTGACTGGCAAGCCCGCGCAAATTTCCGCAACCGCGAGCGGGCCGTCTTGATACAGCATATCGACGATCTGGCGTTCGCGTGGTGGCAATTTGCTAAGCATGAAATCTCCGAATCGAGCGCTACATTTGTATCGTCTATGCTACATTTGTAGCGCTCGCAAGAACTTTTTTCGCAGCCGGCAAAAGATGTAGGATTCCTTAGAAAGCGCGAACGATGGCGGAGAGGGTGGGATTCGAACCCACGGTGAGCTTGCACCCACGGCGGTTTTCAAGACCGCTGCCTTAAACCACTCGGCCACCTCTCCGCGCCTCGACAGCCCGTGAGGGCCTTGAGAGCGGCGCCGCTATCGCGTGACGGGGCAAAACGTGCAAGCGGCGCGGTGAACTTGCTGGCGCTCCACGGGTTTGGCGTCATAGCCTGACAATACAATAGACAAGGAGTGAGCGTGGGCGTCGCCGTCAAAATTTTCGCAGGGGCATTGGCCGCCATCGGCGCGTCGGACACCCCGACCGCGCCCATGGCCGCGGTTTCCGCCCAGACGTCCGCAACCACCGCCAGCTATTGGGAAACCTACAAGGTTCGACTGGCAATTCTCGCGCGCAATGCCGGCGTTCGCCCGGCGACGGTCGCGGCCAATGTACCTGGACTGGCAATCAATTGGACCGCGATGCGGATGGAAGCGACCGAACCGGGTTCGGCGAGCACCAATTCAGGGATTGTCTACGCCATCGCCCCGTACATTCGCCGCCACGTCAATCCGTCGATCATCAATCGCGGCCGCGCCAATTACCGCCAACATTATCAGACCATTCACGCGCTTGAGGCGCGGACCGGGGTCGAGCCGACGATCCTCCTCGCCATCTGGGGGCATGAGACCAGTTACGGCACCGTCACCGGCAATTACGATTTGCTCGAGGCGCTGGCGAGCCTGGCCTATCAAGGTCGCCGCCGCGATTTCTTCGAGGCCGAGTTCATTGCGGCGATGAAATTGATGGACCAGGGGGTTCCGCGTTGGCGCCTCAAGGGCAGTTGGGCGGGGGCGACCGGCCATCCGCAATTCATGCCGTCGGTCGCGCTTCGGCTGCGCGCCGATGGCGATGGCGATGGGGTCGCCAACATCTGGAATAACGAATTCGACGGGCTCGCCTCGATCGCCATGTATTTGCGCGATGCCGGCTGGAAGCCGAATATTCCATGGGGGGTCGAAGCGCGCATTCCCGCCAACCTCAACCGCGCCGCGATCGTCTCGCGAGTCATCGCGCCGCGCTGCCCGCAAGTGTTTCGCCGGCACAGCCGCTGGCTGACCATGGCTGAATGGCGCTCGCTGGGGGTGATTCCGGCCGCTGGCACCGCGCCGATTCCCGACACCGAGCTAGCGACCTTGTTCGAAGCCAATGCACCGCCGTCCAACGGCTATCTGCTGACTGCCAATTACCGGGCTATCCTGGATTATAATTGCTCGAATTTTTACGCCATGTCGGTCGGGCTTCTGGCGGATGAGATCGCTCGGCGATAGGAGGGAGGCGAAACCGCTTCGTCCTTGAGGAATGCCAAAATCATGACTACCGCCCGACTGCTCGCACTGACCGCCGCCGGATCGCTGGCCTTTGCCCCCGCCATGGCCGCCGCACCGACCTTTGACACCTCCGCCAAGGTGGCGTTCCTGATCGACCTTTCGTCGGGTGCAGTGCTGCTCGACAAGAATGCCGACATGCCAATGCCGCCGGCCTCGATGGCCAAGATGATGACCAGCAATGTCGCGTTCGAGCTGATCAAGACGGGCGACCTCAAACTCGACAAGATGTGCACCGTTCGGCCCGAAACATGGCGCAAATGGCATGGCCCGGCGGCCGGCTCGACCATGTTCCTGTCACCCGGCGAGCAGGTCAGCGTGGAGAATTTGCTGCATGGCATCATCACCTTGTCGGGCAATGACGCCTCGGTCGTGCTGGCCGAGTGCATCGCCGGGACCGAGGACGCCTTTGCCAATGTCATGAACGACAATGCCAAGCGTCTTGGCATGACCGGCAGCCGCTTTGGCAACAGCAACGGCTGGCCCGACGAAGGCCGAACGATCGTCAGCGCCCGCGACCTAGCGATCTTGGCCCGCGCCGAGATCGAGAGCACGCCCGAATTATACAAGAAATTCTACGGCCAGACGTCCTTCACCTGGGGCAAGACCCTCGGCGCGGGCAAGGACATCACCCAGGCCAACCGCAACCCCTTGCTCGGCCGGGTGCCCGGCGCCGACGGCCTCAAGACCGGCCACACCGACGAAGCTGGCTATGGCTTCACCGGTTCCGCCGACCAGAATGGTCGCCGACTGATCATGGTCGTGGCCGGGCTCGACAGCTTCAACAGCCGGATCGAGCAATCGGTCAGGCTGATGCAATGGGGCTTCAATGCTTGGCAGGCCAAGCCCTTGTACAAGGCCGGCGCGACGGTCGGGACGGCACGGGTCCAGATGGGCTCGTCGAGCGAGGTGGCGCTGGTCACGCCGCGCGATTATGCCATCACCATGCCCGCCGGCATCCTGTCCAAGGTCGCCAGCACGCGCATTCGCTACAACGGGCCGCTCATGGCGCCGCTCAGGAAGGGCGACCACGTCGCCGACCTCGTCGTCACGACCAGCGACGCCGGCGAGCAGGTCATGCCGCTGGTCGCCGGCGAGGATGTCGGGCGGGCGGGATTCTTCGGCCGCGTCTGGCTCGGGTTCAAGCAATTGGTCGGGCTGGGCTGATCGCTCGGTGACCGCGCGCGGCAAGTTTATCACGCTTGAGGGCGGGGAAGGGGTCGGCAAGTCGACCCAGCTCCGGGCGCTGTCCGATGCACTGGCCGAGCGCGGGATCGACGTCGTGGTCACGCGCGAGCCGGGTGGTAGCCCTGGCGCCGAAGCGATCCGCGCCTTGGTGTTGTCGGGGGACGAGGAGCGTTGGGGGCCGCGCGCGGAGGCGCTGCTGTTCGCCGCCGCCCGCGCCGACCATGTCGACCAGACAATCCGCCCGGCGCTGGAAGCCGGACGGTGGGTGCTGAGCGACCGTTTCCTCGATAGCTCGCTCGCCTATCAGGGCGGTGCCGGGGGTCTGGGGATCGACACCGTGCGGGCGATCAATGCCTTCGGCTGCGCCGAAATCTTGCCCGACCGTACGCTTGTGCTTGTCACCAGCGACGGCGCCGCACGTGCTCTCCAGCGTGACGGTAGCGAGGCCGATCGCATCGGCGGTCGCAACGCCAATTATCATGCCAAGGTCGACACCGCCTTCCGCGCTTTGGCCGAAGCCGAGCCGGAGCGGGTGCGGCTGATCGAGGCTTCCGGCACTCCCGAGGATGTCACCGCGTTCCTGCTGGCCGAAATCGCGGACCTGCTGTGACAATCGCCGGTCAGGATAAAGCCGTGTCCGATTTTTCCGTCGCTTGGGCCGGGCGCAAGCTGCACCATGCGTGGCTGCTCGCCGGCCCGCGGGGGGTCGGCAAGGCCAGCTTCGCCGCCGCCGCCGCGCGCCGGGTCCTGGCGGAGGCTGCGGGGCCCGGGTTCGACCTCATTGGCATCGACAGCCCGCCGGCGCATCCGATGGTCAAGCTGATCGATGCCGGCAGCCACCCCGACATGCGCCAGCTCGAGCGGCTGCCTCACGAGAAGACCGGCAATCTGGCGCGCAACATCAGCGTCGCCCAAGTCCGCAAATTGGGCGAATTCATGGGCATGGCGCCGGCAATGTCGGCGTGGCGGGTGGTGATCATCGACTCGATCGACGATCTCGAGACCTCCGCTGCCAATGCACTGCTCAAGATTCTCGAAGAACCGCCGGCGGGGACGATCTTCTTCCTCGTCAGTCACGCGCCGGGCAAATTGCTTCCGACCATCCGCTCGCGCTGCCGACGGCTGGAATTCGGGCGGCTTGACGCTGACGCCATGACGTCAATTCTGGCCGCGAGAGCGACTGTGCCCAGGGATAGCGAGCGGCGGCGCCTGGTAGCGCTCGCCAATGGCTCGGCGGGCAAGGCGCTGGCCTTTGCCGAACTCGGCCTGTCGAAGTTGGAAGATCAGGCGCTTGCGATCCTGCGCCAGGGCGATCCGACCAATGCCTTGCGCGCCGACCTTGCCAGCGACCTCGGCAAGAAGGGGTCGGCCGAGCGCTATGCGGCCTTCCTCGATCTCGTCCCGGCGTTGATCGCGCGCGAGGCGCGGTCGAGCAGCGGCGCTCAGCGCGAGAGGGCGCTCGACGCTTATGGCAAGGCGCGCCAGCTTGCCGCCATCGCGCCGCGGGTTTCGCTCGATCCGGCGGTGACGGTGTTCCAAATGGGCGGTTTGCTGGCATCCGTGAGCGCCATTGAAGGCGCACGGCGGGGCGGCTAGGGCAAGCCAGCCATGGCCGAGCCCTTCTACATCACCACCGCAATATCCTACCCCAATGGCGCGCCGCACATCGGTCACGCCTATGAAGCGATCGCCGCCGATGCCATCGCCCGCTTCATGCGCAGCCAGGGCAAGGACGTACGCTTCCAGACCGGAACCGACGAACACGGCCTGAAAATGGCCCAGGCGGCGCGCGCCGCAGATGTATCACCGCGCGATTATGCCGACAAAATGGCACTATTATTCAAAGATATGTGCGACAGACTTGATGTCTCGTACGATCGTTTTATCCGCACCTCCGACGCCGATCATTACCGCGCCAGCCAGGCGATCTGGGCCAGGATGGCTGCCAAGGGCGACCTCTATCTCGACACCTATGCCGGCTATTATTCGGTCCGCGACGAGGCTTTCTTCGAGGAGGACGAATTGCTGGTCGGGGAGGGGGGCGAAAAACTGTCCCCCAATGGCGCTCCGGTCGAGTGGACCGAGGAATCCTCATGGTTCTTCCGCCTCGGCGACTACCAGCAGAGGCTGCTCGACCTTTACGCGGCTCAGCCCGATTTCATCCAGCCCGACAGCCGCCGCAACGAGGTCGTGCGCTTCGTCGAGGGCGGGCTCAAGGACTTGTCGGTGTCACGCACCAGTTTCGACTGGGGCGTGCCGGTGCCCGCAACCGAAGCCGATGGCGGCGGCCATGTGATGTACGTCTGGCTCGACGCGTTGACCAATTACATCACCGGCCTTGGCTATCCCGCCGACACCGAGATGTGGCGCACCTATTGGCCCGCCGCGTTGCACCTCATCGGCAAGGACGTGGTGCGGTTCCACGCGGTTTATTGGCCGGCGTTCCTGATGTCGGCCGAAATCGCACTGCCCAGACAGGTGTTCGGCCACGGGTTCCTGCTGTCGCGCGGCGAAAAGATGTCCAAGAGCGTCGGCAACGTCGTCGATCCGATCGAGTTGAGCGAGCGCTTCGGGGTCGATGCCCTGCGCTATTTCCTGCTTCGCGAAGTCACCTTCGGCCAGGACGGAAGCTATAGCGCCGAAGCAATCGTGACCCGCGCCAATGCCGAACTCGCAAATAGTTTCGGCAATCTCGCGCAACGTAGTTTGTCGATGGTTTTCAAGAATTTGGATGGAGTTCTTCCGCCCGCCGGTGACGCCGCCGAGGATCGCGATCTGCTCGCCCTCGTCGCAACAGTCTGCAATTCCGAAATGCCCGAAGCGTTCGGTCGCTACGCCTTCAGCCATGGTATCGAGGCGTGGATGCGCGCAGTGTTCGCCTGCAATGCCTATGTCGACGCGATGGCGCCGTGGGCGCTGCGCAAGACCCATCCTGAGCGCATGGCGCAGGTTCTCGGCACGCTTGTCGCTGCGGTGAAGGCGTTGGCGGTCGCAATCGCGCCGGTAATCCCGACCAGCTCGGCGCGGCTGCTGGCTGCGATTGCCGAGAGCGAGCAGGGCGGCCGGATCGCCCAGCCAGTCCCATTGTTTCCGCGGCTCGAGCTTGAGGACAGCCCTGCTCCAGAGCCAGGACCGGCGACATGAGCCTGATCGACAGCCACTGCCACCTCAATTACGAGGGACTGGTCGAGCGCCAGGACGAGGTACTGGCGTCGGCTCGCGAGCGCGGCGTCGCCGGTTTCCTCAATATCTCCACCCGCCAGGCCGAGTGGGACGCGATCATCGCCACCGCCGAGCGCAATAACGACGTCTGGGCAAGCGTCGGGGTTCACCCGCACGAGGCCGACGCCCACCCCGACCTTGGTGCCACGGCGCTGATTGATGCCTCCACTCATCCCAAGGTTGTCGCCATTGGCGAGTGCGGGCTCGACTATTTTTACGACAAGTCCGACCGCGCGGCCCAGCGCGAACGGTTCGACGCGCATATCGAGGCGGCGCGGGCGACTGGCCTGCCACTCGTCATCCACACGCGCGATGCCGAGGACGATACCGCGGCGATGCTGACAGCTGCGGTGCGCGGCGGCGGCGTCAGCGGCGTCCTCCACTGCTTTACCGGGTCGGCCAACTTGGCCAAGGTGGGCCTCGATCTGGGCTTCATGATCTCGCTGTCGGGGATTGTGACGTTCAAGAACGCCGCTGATTTGCAGGACACCGCCAAGTCGATCCCCCGCGACATGCTACTGGTGGAAACCGACAGCCCGTTCCTGGCTCCGGTGCCCAATCGCGGCAAGACCTGCGAGCCGGCCTTTGTCGCCGACACAGCTGCCTTCGTGGCGTCACTGCGTGGGGAGGCGCCAGAGGCCCTGGCCGACGCCACGACGGCGAATTTCTTCCGCCTGTTCGCCAAGGCAGCGGCTTGAAGCTCCGGATCCTCGGCTGCGGCACCTCGACCGGAGTGCCAAAGATCGGCAACGACTGGGGCCAATGCGATCCCGCCGAGCCGCGCAACCGCCGCATGCGCTCGTCGATCCTGGTCAGCGAGGGCGACACGCGCATCCTGGTCGATTGCGGGCCCGACCTGCGCAACCAGTTGCTCGACGCCGGTGTGGGCCGCATTTCAGCGCTGATCGTCACCCACGATCATGGCGATCACGTTCACGGGCTCGACGATTTGCGCCCGATTGCCGCCAATCTCGCTGCACCAGTGCCGATTTACGCACGCGAGGTGACGCTTGCCGGCCTCAAGCACCGCTTCGCTTACGCCTTTGCCCAGCGCGACTTCTATCGCCCGATCGTTCGCGGCCATGAGCTTGGCCAAGACGCCATGTTCGGGCCGATCGCCACGCGCTTCGTCGATCAGCCCCACGGCAAGATCTCGACCCTTGGCATGCGCTTCGAACACGAGCGAAATTCCATCGGTTATGCGATTGATTTCAACGAGTTCACTGATGATATGCGTGCCCTGTACGAAGACGCTGACATCCTCGTCATCGATTGCCTGACCCGCCAGAAGCACCCGACTCATGCCCATCTCGACGCCGCGCTCGGCTGGGCGCGTGACTGCCGCGTTGGCCAGCTTTACCTGACGCATATGGGCAATGGCCTCGATTATGCGACCTTGGTCGCCGAACTGCCCGATTGGGCGGCGCCGGCACATGACGGGCTCGAGGTCGAATTGTCATGACCAACGACACCATGCTCGGCGGGCTTTATTTGCTGATGGCCATGATGCTCGTCGTCGGAAGCCTGATGAATCGCCGCGAACCGATTGCGAAGCTGTTCAAGATGGCGCTGGCCTGGATTCTGATTTTCGGTGCCGGGTTCGTCCTGTTCACCTTCCGCGACGACTTCGGCTGGGTGGCGCAGCGGCTGACGTCCGAAGCGACCGGTGCACCGGTGGTTCGGGGCTCGGAAACGCGCATACCGATGGCCGTCGACGGCCATTTCTGGGTCGAGGCACAGGTCAATGGCGCACCGGTCAAGTTTCTGGTCGACAGCGGTGCGACGCTGACGACCATCGGCCGCAAGGAAGCGATCGCCGCCGGTGTCATTGTATCGCCGCAGCGCGATCAGATGGTGCGGACGGGCAATGGCATCATCAAGGTCGCCAGCGGGCGCGTCGCAACACTCGATGCCGGCGCGGTCAAGCGCCGCGACGTGCGCGTCCAGATCGCCGACGGCGAGGGTCTCAACGTCCTCGGCATGAACTTCCTGTCGAGCCTGACACGCTGGAGCGTCGAGGGGCGCTGGCTGATCCTGGTCCCCTGATCCTAAGGGTAACTTTACATAATGCATATTATCATACTTAGAGATGCATGCGTCCATGGCCGCCACAAGGCCCCCCGGTGAGCCTCCCGCGCCTGATCGCCATCATGAAGCGGCTGCGCGACCCCGACCACGGCTGCGAATGGGATCGGGCGCAGAATTTCGCGACCATCGCGCCCTATACGATTGAGGAAGCCTATGAAGTCGCCGACGCAATCAGCCGCGGCGACATGGCCGATCTTGCCGACGAACTCGGCGACCTCCAGCTCCAAGTCGTGTTCCACGCACAAATGGCCGAGGAAGCCGGCCATTTCTCACTCACTGACGTCATGGACCGAGTGTGCGACAAGCTCGAGCGACGCCACCCGCATATCTTCGGCGATGCCGCGGACAGCCCCGGCTGGGAGGCAATCAAGGCCGAGGAACGACGCAAATCCGGCGATTCAAGCGCATTAGCCGGCGTTGCGCTTGCGCTTCCGGCACTCGAACGCGCCGCCAAATTGCAGAAACGCGCCGCGCGCACCGGATTCGACTGGCCCGACGTCAGCGGCCCCCGAGCTAAAGTCGCTGAGGAATTGTCCGAACTCGATCGTGAATCTTCGCCCGACCGCCAGCGTGACGAGCTCGGCGACCTGCTGTTCGCGGTCGTCAACCTAGCACGGCATCTCAACATCGATCCCGAGGCTGCGCTGCGCGAGGCCAATGCCAAGTTCGAGCGGCGCTTTCGAGCGATCGAGGTGACGCCCGACTTTGCAGCGATGAGCCTGGATGAAATGGAAGCCCTGTGGGCCGCCGCAAAGAAGGATCAGGCCGGCTGAGCCTGGAATCGCGCCCAATTTTCGGGTGACAGGCGCACGTCCAATTCCACCTCGTCGCCGTCAAACCTCTGGTCGATGACGTCACCGCGGGCGTGGAGCCAGGCGATGCGGCCGCCGGCGCTGCTCGGCAGACGCACCTGGCGCACTTGCTCGCCATTGCGCAGCTGTTCGGCCACCCGCGCCTTCAACGACTCGATCCCCTCGCCCGTCAACGCCGACACCGGCACGACGTCATCGCGTCTCCCCGCTTCGCCGCTCAGGCGCTCGCGCTCTTCGGCGGGCAGCAGGTCGACCTTGTTCCACGCCTCGATCCGGGGCGGCGCCTCGTCTCCGTCGAGGCCGAGCGACGCCAGTACGTCGGCGACGTCGTCGGCCTGCGCCTCGCGGTCGGGATGGGCCATGTCGCGAACGTGAATGAGGACGTCGGCGGAGGAGACTTCCTCCAGGGTCGCACGGAAGGCCGCGATCAACTCGGTCGGCAAATCGGAAACGAACCCGACCGTGTCGGACAGGATGACCTTTTCGAACCCTGGCAGCCGGGTATCGCGCATGGTCGGGTCGAGAGTCGCGAACAACAGGTTTTCCGCATAGACAAGTTCGCCCGTCATGCGATTGAAAAGGGTCGATTTTCCAGCGTTGGTATAGCCGACAAGCGCGACTACTGGCCACGGTGCGCGCTGGCGCCGGTTGCGGTGCAGCGAGCGGGTCCGTTTGACCTGCTCGAGCTCCTTTCGGATCTTGGCCATGCGGTCGCGGATCAAGCGCCGATCGGCTTCGATCTGGGTTTCGCCCGGACCGCCAAGGAAGCCGAAGCCGCCGCGCTGACGTTCAAGGTGGGTCCAACTGCGCACCAGCCGCCCCGCCTGATAGTCGAGATGCGCCAGTTCGACCTGCATCCGCCCTTCCGCGGTCGCCGCGCGCTCGCCGAAAATCTCGAGGATCAAACCGGTGCGGTCGATCACTTTGGCCTTGACCTCATTTTCCAAATTCTTCTGCTGGACCGGGGACAATGCGCTGTCGACGATCAGCAATTTGACGTCATGACGTCGCGCGAGTTCGGCGATTTCCTCAACCTGCCCCTTGCCCAGCAAGGTTGCCGACCGCACCGTCCGCACTCGAACGGCGCGACTTGCGACCACCGAGATACCGATCGCATCAGCCAGGCCGCCCGCCTCCACGATGCGCGCGTCGGACGAGCGCCTACCGCCGTCGCGCGGAAGCTCCGGCACCACCACAAGCGCGCGCTCGCCGCGGGCGACTTCCAACGCTCCATTGCCGTCGAAACTGTTCAGGCCAAGGCCTCCTCTTGCGACGCATCGGCAACGGCCGGGCTGGCCGCGTGCGGACGAAGCGTCGAGATGGCGTGCTTATAGACCAGTTGCGGGACCTCGGCACGAGTCAACAATACGCAATATTGGTCGAAGCCCCCGACATGGCCTTCGAGCATCACCCCGTTCAACAAATACAAATGCATCTCGGCCGAGACGATTGCGGCGTTGGCGAGGAACAGGTCTTGCAACGCGTCGCCCACGGGCGGCTTTACCTCCGCCGCGATGAACCCTTCGGGCGCGCGCGCCGGGACAATCGTCGACACCGCGTGCTTGTAGATCAGCTGCGGTCCGCCGGGACCACGCAGCTCGAGCGCGAAATTGTCGAAGGAGGCGATCACGCCCTGCAAGCGGACGCCCTTGGTGAGGAAGATGGAAACCGGGACTTTCGATCGACGAACGGCGTTGAGGAAAAGGTCCTGAAGACTTGGGCTACGCGTACTGATGATCCAACT
>JBDSEL010000144.1:0-7198 GCA_039920065.1 Sphingomicrobium sp.
TCGCTGATCGCGGTCCGCACGCCCGACGGGCTCGAGCTTCGCGTCGGCGACGAGGAATTTGAGGCGGACATGAAGATCGCCCGCGAGATCATGCGCGAGGACTGGGCAATTCTCAAAGAATTGGCCAAGTGACCGAATGGCGCTGGGTGAGTGCCGCCTCCGCAGTCGCGATCCACCTGGAGCAATTGACTGATCACGGCGGCGGCGCGGGTGTGCGCGATGAAGGGCTGCTACTGTCGGCGCTTGCCCGTCCGAAAAATGCGGCTTCGTATGCCGAGCCCGATGCGGCCGCCCTGGCAGCATCCTACGCTTTCGGGATTGCTCGAAATCATCCGTTTATCGATGGCGACAAGCGTACCGCCTGGGTCGTGGCGCGACTGTTCCTAGCGAAGAACTCGGTCGCGCTGCGCTTCAAAAAGGCTGATGCGGCCGTCCAGGTGCTGACCCTCGCAGCCGGCGAAATGAGCGAATATGCGTTCGCCAATTGGCTGCGGGCGCAAATCGTGCCGGCTCGCGCCTAGCGAACGCGCGGGCCGCCGAAGGGGAGCGGCGGGGGTGGGCGGCGGTCGCGGCGCGGGAGCTGGGCCTGATACGCCACTCCGCAATGTTGGACGCAATAGGGGAAGCCGGGGTTCGACGGCTGGCCGCAGAAGTGGAAATCAGGCTCGCCCGGATGGCCCATCGGCCATTTGCAGATGCGCTCGTTCAATTCGAGCAGACCGGTCTTCTTGGCAATTTCCGGACTCGGCTTGGCCGGAACCATACGGCGCGGCGGGGCCGGCGGAATCGGCGCCTGCTGGTCGCCCGGACCCTGGCGGATGAAGCCCCCGGGACCGATCGAGCGATATTGCATTTCCGGCTGTCCGGCGGGTTTGGTCGGCGTGACAGCAGGCTTGTCATCGGCGCTCTTCGCGGTCGGTGCCGAAACCGGCGCTGCGGCGGGCCGCGGCTCTCGCGCCGGCTTGGGCGTCGATTCGGTGACGGTCGGTGCGGGGGTCGCGGCGCGGGCAGGCTGCTTGCCCTTGTTGTCGCCGGACTTCACCGGAGACGGGCGCTGTTCGAGCCCAAGGCGGTGAGCCTTGCCGATCACCGCATTGCGGCTGACGCCGCCGAGGTCTTCGGCGATCTGGCTTGCGGTCGAGCCAGCGGCCCACATCTTTTTCAGGCGCTCGATGCGCTCATCGGTCCAGGACATCGGGTGTAGTTTGCTCCGAACAACAAATTGGCGAGGTGCTTGCAGCGGCGGGTAACAGCCGATAGTCGCCTCAACCAGTGAACATGCCCCCCGTCAACGACCAAAATGCAATTTGGGTACGCAATGCGCCGGGTGAACCGGTGCTCAAGGGCGTCAATTGGGGAGGCCTCAAGACCCTCTATATCAAGGAGGTGCGGCGGTTCTTCAAGGTCCAGACCCAAACTGTCTGGGCGCCGGCCATCACCACCTTGCTGTATTTGGCCATTTTCACGGTCGCGCTGGGCCGTCAGGGTCGGGTCGTCATGGGGGTCCCGTTCGCCGACTTTCTGGCCCCGGGCCTGATCATCATGGCGATGATCCAGAACGCCTTCGCCAATTCCAGCTTCTCGCTATTGGTCGGCAAGATCCAGGGCAATATCGTCGATTATCTGATGCCGCCGCTGTCGACTGGGGAATTGATTGCCGGGTTGATCGGGGCCTCGGTCACGCGCGCCTTTCTGGTCGGGTTTGCGGTATGGCTGGTGATGCTGCTGTGGCCCGGCGTGTCGGTCGAGCTGCGCCACCCGCTGATCGCCTTGTGGTTCGGCCTGATGGGCTCGCTGATGCTCGCCTTCCTCGGCCTGCTGACCTCGATCTGGGCGGAGAAGTTCGATCATGCCGCGGCGATCAGCAATTTTGTGGTCACACCGCTGTCGCTGCTGTCGGGGACCTTCTATTCGGTCGACGCGCTGTCGCCGTCCTTCCGGCTGGTCAGCCACGCCAATCCGTTTTTCTACATCATTTCGGGTTTTCGCGCTGGCTTCCTAGGGATCAGCGATTCGCCCCTTCTAGTCGGCGGGCTGATGCTGCTGGGCCTCAATTTAGCGCTGTTCGCGATCAGCTACGCGCTGCTCAGAAGCGGCTGGAAAATCAAGAATTGATGAGCCGCCCGGCGGTTAACGCCGGTCAACTCCTTGAACGGGAGATAACGGGTCCATTCAGGCGTTTCACACGCGACTCGGGCCATAACCGGCCATCAACTGCTCGCGAAAGGAGCGCCGTTATGCGTAATCTGATTCTCTCACTGAGTGCCGCCTGTGCGGCCATCGCCGTCGCGGCCCCGGCTGCGGCGCAATATTACCAGGCACCTGCTCCGGTTCCTTATGGCTACCAGCAGCCGGGCTATCAGCAGCCGGTCTATCAGCAGCCCTATGGCGGTCAGCCGTCCTACGGTTACCAGCAGGCTGGCAGCAACTGGCTCTATAACTTTCGGGACAACCGCTATGCCTCGATGATGCGCGACCGCGTCCAGCGCATTCGTGGCGACATCCGCAACATGGCTGCGCAGCGCATTCTTAGCCGCAGCGAATTCTACAGCCTCGATCAGCAAGCGCAGCGTATTGAGCGTAAGATTGCTCGCAGTGCCCGTTACAATGTCAATCGTAACGAAGCCCGCACCATTGATCGCAGCGTTCGCCGCCTGGAAGAGCGAGTGATGCGTGAAGCGACCGATTGGAATCGTCGTTCGGGCGTGCGCCGCTACAACCCGTACAACTACAACCAGTATTGGACTCAATACGGTAGTCAGTATGGCACTCATGACCGCGATCGGGACGGCCGAGACGACCGTTATGAAGATGATGGCGGCCGGGTTCACGACCACCATTAAGCCAAGTCCAGTAATGCGTAAGGAAGGGCGCTGCGGAGCAATCCGCGGCGCCCTTTTCCTTGATGGGGGTTCAATTCCAGAAACGCCGACGATATAGGCGCTGCGGTCGGCCCGAGCCGATTTTCGCAACATTGCAAAGAAGTCCAGGAGCCCTTCATGGCCATCACGCCGCTCATGCCCGTCTATCCGCGTTCGCCGGTCCGTCCGGTGCGAGGCGAGGGGATGTATCTCTATGGCGAGAACGGTGAGAAATACCTCGATTTCGCCAGCGGCATCGCGGTCAACATCCTCGGCCATGGCCACCCCCATGTGACCAAGGCGATCCAGGACCAGGTGGCGACGTTGATGCACGTCAGCAACCTCTACGGCTCGCCGCAGGGGGAAGCCCTCGCCCAGCGGCTGGTCGACCTGACCTTCGCCGACACGGTGTTTTTCACTAATTCGGGGGTCGAGGCGGTCGAATGCGCGATCAAGACCGCGCGCCGCTATCACTTCGCCGGCGGCAACCCGCACAAGCACACGCTGATCACCTTCAAGAACGCGTTTCACGGCCGCAGCATGGCGACAATCAGCGCGACCGATCAGCCCAAGATGATCGATGGCTTCGCGCCGCTGCTCGAAGGCTTCAAGGTCGTCGAGTTTGACAATCTCGAGGCGGCGCTGGCCGCGGTTGACGACAATACTGCGGGATTCCTCCTTGAGCCGGTGCAGGGCGAGGGCGGCATCCGCCCGGCGTCGAAGGAATTCATTCACGGCCTGCGCCAATGCTGCGACGACAAGGACCTGATGCTGGTGTTCGACGAAGTCCAGGTCGGGGTTGCGCGCTCGGGTTACCTCTACGCCTATGAACATTATGGGGTGACGCCTGATATCATGGCCAGCGCCAAGGGCATCGGCGGCGGTTTCCCGCTCGGCGCCTGCCTGGCGACCGAAAAGGCCGCGCGCGGCATGGTCGTCGGCACTCACGGATCGACCTATGGCGGCAATCCGCTGGCGATGGCTGCCGGGCAGGCGGTGCTCGACATCGTCGCCGACGAACAATTCCTGGCCGGCGTTCGCGACAAATCCGAACGGCTTCGCGCCGCGCTTGAGCAAATGATCCCAAATCACGACCATTTGTTCGACAATGTTCGGGGGCTCGGCCTGATGCTCGGCATCAAGATGAAGACCGACAGTCGCGCCTTCGTCGCTTATCTGCGCGAAAAAGGCCTGCTGACGGTCGCAGCCGGCGATAATGTCGTGCGCGTCCTGCCGCCGCTCAATATCGAGGAATCTCACATCCGCGAATTCGTCGATGCGCTGTCAGCTGCCGCCGCCGATTATCAGCTTCCCGCCGAAACCGCCTGACGAAGGCGCTGCGGCGCGCGAGGTTGAGCTAGGGGTCGCGGCCCCCTATCTTTGCGCCGATGGCCGACAATATGATCACCACCGACGTCGCGCTGGGCGTCACCATTCCCTCGCGCGACGCGCGCGGCCGGCTGGTGCGCCTGGGCGCGACGGTCGATGCGATCCTCACCGCCCACAGCTATCCGCCGCCAATCGAGCAATTGCTGGCCGAGGCACTGGTGCTGACGGCGTTGCTGGGGTCGTTGCTCAAGGATGCCGAGGGCCAGGTCACGCTCCAGGCGCAGACCGAGAATGGGATCGTCGATCTGCTCGTCTGCGACTATCTCGACGGCGATCTGCGCGGCTACATCCGCCACGATTCCGACCGGCTGGCCGAGGCCGGCCCGCATCCCTCGCTATTCGCCTTGTTCGGCAAGGGTTATCTGGCGGTCACCTTCGATCATCCCAAAACCGACGAGCGCTATCAGGGCATCGTCCCACTGGAGGGCGAGAGCCTCGCCCAGGCGGCGCAGAGTTTCTTCGCCCAGTCGGAGCAAATTCCAAGCCTCGTCCGCCTGGCCGCGCGCAAACTTGACGGTCGCTGGGTCGCGGGCGGGATCCTGTTCCAGCATTTGCCCGAGGGCGAAGAAGGACGCGAGCGGCTGCACACCCGCCTCGACCACCCCGACTGGCCGCACGTCGCGGTCCTCGCCGGCTCGATCAAGGACGAGGAGCTGACCGATCCCGGGCTTGGCCTTGAGGACCTGACGTGGCGCCTGTTCCACGAGGAGGACGAAGTGCGCACGCTGGCCGCCGTGCCGCTCAAGCGCGGCTGCCGCTGCGACCCGGCCTATGTCCGGTCGGTGATTTCGAAATTTCCCGCAGACGAACGCGCGGCAATGGCCGGCGATGACGGCCAGATCGTTGTCGACTGCGAATTTTGTTCGTCGAAATTCGGCTTCGAGCCGGGTGAATTTCTCGACACCCCTTGAGTCGCGCCCCGACAATTCCGAAATAGTGACGATGATGACGACCTCGAAACAATCACTCGCCCTCGCTTTCGCGCTTGCAGCAAGCGCCGGAGCCGTCGCCGCAACCCCCAACGCGCTCGCCGGGGTCAGCGGGGGGCTGTGGGAATTGGACGGCCTGCCCGGGACCAAGTCCAGCGTTCGCCAATGTTTCGCCGATCCTGCGCGGATTGCGCTGGTCGAGCACAAGGGCGCCAAATGTACCGAGGCAGTGCTTGGCGAGCAGGGCTCGACAGTGCGGGTCAGCTATCAATGCGGCGCTTCCGGCTTTGGCCAGGGGACGATCAAGCAGATCACGCCGCGTTCGCTGCGGGTCGAGGTCACCGGCATCGCCGATGGCGCGCCCTACAGCTATGTCCTCCAGGCGCGCCGCGTCGATGATTGCGCCAAGGGCCAAGAACGCGGCCGTTAAGCTTGCGTTTAACCATATTGTCTAATGCTGCGCTTGTGCCGGATCTGGCACGCTTTCCTCCCTATCGGGCGGGCACGTCCGATATCTGGGCCGCGGGCTGAAAGGCCGGCGGCCCTTCTTTTTGCGCGGATCAGCGACTAGAGGGCGCGACGATGTTGTCATTCCTCGCCAAGGCTGCTTTCGCGGGCTTCATGGTCGCGCTGATCACGCTGGTCGCAAAGCGCTATCCGGGGTGGGGTGGGCTGCTTGCGAGCCTGCCGCTGACCTCGCTCCTCGCGCTTGGACTGCTCTACGCCGAAACCGGTGATCGCCAGCGGGTGGGCGAGCTGTCGACCTCGATCCTGTGGTTCATCGTCCCCTCGCTGCCGTTGTTTTTCGTGCTTCCGGCATTGCTCCGAACGGGCATCAATTTCTGGGTCGCGTTTGCGGTGGCCGTCGCAATGACTCTCGCGCTTTACGCCCTCACATTTTGGGCGGCGCCGCGCCTCGGCATCAAGCTGTGACCAGGACCGCCGTCGTTCTGCTCTCCGGGGGACTCGATTCGATGGTGTGCGCTGGGCTCGCGCGCGAAGCCGGGTTCGCGGTCGTCGCGCTGACGATCGACTACGGCCAGCGCCACCGCATCGAACTGGAATCGGCGCGCATCATTGCCGCCGATCTGGCCAAGCGCCACATCGTCCTGCAGCTCGATTTGCGCGCCTTTGGCGGATCGGCGCTGACCGCCGATATCGCGGTGCCCAAGGATGGCGTCGGCGACGGCATTCCGGTCACCTATGTGCCGGCGCGCAACACCATTTTCCTCAGCCTCGCTTTGGGACTGGCCGAGGCCAGCGGCGCCAATGATATCTATATCGGCGTCAATTCGCTCGACTATTCGGGTTATCCCGATTGCCGGCCCGACTATATCGCCCAATTCCAGCAACTCGCGCGGCTTGCGACCAAGGCTGGCGTCGAAGGGCAGCCGATTACCATCCATTCCCCGCTCGCCAGCATGACCAAGGCCGATGTCGCGCGCGAGGCCGAGCGGCTTGGCCTCGACGCCGGCCAAAGCCACAGCTGCTATGACCCGCTGCCCGATGGCGCTCATTGCGGCCGCTGCGACGCCTGCCGCCTGCGTCACAAGGGTTTCGTCGATTCGGGGCTGACCGACCCCACCCGCTACGCATGACCTACAGCGTCAAGGAAGCCTTCCTGACCCTGCAGGGGGAGGGCGCGCAAAGCGGCCGCCGAGCGGTGTTCCTGCGCTTCGCTGGGTGCAATCTATGGAGCGGGCGCGAGGAAGACCGGGCAGCCGCACAATGTAATTTCTGCGACACTGATTTTGTCGGCACTGATGGTGTCGGTGGGGGCAAGTTCGCCGATGCCTCAAGGCTTGCCGATCATGTCGCGGCGCTCTGGGGCGATGCTCCGGGACCTCGGCTTGTGGTCGTGACCGGCGGCGAGCCGATGCTCCAGCTCGACGCCGCTTTAATAGCCTCGCTGCATTCCTCGGGTTTTGCAGTCGCGGCCGAAAGCAATGGCACCTTACCGGCGGTGGCCGAGCTCGACTGGCTATGCATCAGCCCCAAGGCCGGGACCGATGTGGTCCA
>JBDSEL010000145.1:0-5247 GCA_039920065.1 Sphingomicrobium sp.
GATATTCTTTGTCGGTCAGGGTCAGCGCCGGCGCGACGGTGATGCTGTCGCCGGTGTGCACGCCCATCGGATCGACATTCTCGATGCTGCAGATGATGATGCAATTGTCCGCCCGGTCGCGGACCACCTCCATCTCAAATTCCTTCCACCCAAGGAGCGACTCCTCGATCAGCACTTCGCTGGTCGGGCTGGCCTCGAGCCCCGAGCGGACGATCGCTTCGAATTCGTCGCGGTTATAGGCGACCCCGCCGCCGGTCCCGCCAAGCGTGAAGCTGGGGCGGATGATCGACGGCAGGCCGGTGCGTTCGAGTACGCCAAGCGCCTCGTCGAGGTTGTGGGCGATGCCGCTCTTCGCGCTTTCGAGCCCGATCCGGTCCATCGCCTCGCGGAATTTCTGGCGGTCCTCGGCTTTCTCGATCGCTTCGGCATTGGCGCCGATCAGCTCGATATCGAGCCGCTCCAGCGTGCCGTCCTTGAACAGGGCCAGCGCCGTATTGAGCCCGGTCTGCCCGCCCATTGTCGGCAGCAGTGCAAAGCCGCCCGGCTCCTTCGCCCGCTCCTTCTCCAGGATCTTGGCCACGATCGCCGGCGTGATCGGCTCGATATAGGTTGCATCAGCAAGCTCGGGATCGGTCATGATCGTCGCCGGATTGCTGTTTACAACGACCACTCGATAGCCCTCGGCCTTGAGCGCCTTGACCGCCTGGCTCCCCGAATAATCAAACTCCGCCGCCTGACCGATAACGATCGGGCCAGCGCCGATAATGAGGATGGTGGAAAGGTCGGTGCGTTTAGGCATGAAGCTCGTTCGCCTTGACTCCCTCTCCCCGGCGGGGAGAGGGTTGGGGTGAGGGGAACCGACGCTGCCTGCCTACTCCCCGCTGGGGAGAAGGAGCGCGGTCGTTGCCGATAACCAGGCTCACCGCATCATCCCCACGAATTTCTCGAACAGGTAGAAGCTATCCATCGGCCCCGGGCTCGCCTCGGGGTGATATTGGACCGAGAAGGCCGGGCGGTCGGTCAGTTCGAGCCCGCAATTGCTGTCGTCGAACAAGCTGACGTGGGTTTCGCTGGCGTTGGCGGGCAGGCCGCCGCGCTCGACCGCGAAGCCGTGGTTCATCGAGGTAATCTCGACCCGCCCGTCGCTGAGCCGCTTGACCGGGTGGTTGGCGCCGCGGTGGCCCTGGAACATCTTGCTGGTTCTTCCGCCGACCGCCAGCGCAAGCAATTGGTGGCCAAGGCAGATGCCGAACAAAGGCTTGTTCGTCTCCAGCATCGCCCGGATCACGGGAAGCGCATAATCCCCCGTCGCCGCCGGATCGCCCGGCCCGTTTGAGAGGAAAAAACCGTCCGGCTCATGCGCCATGATCTCGTCGAAGCTCGCCCCCGCAGGCACCACCGTCACCCGCGCCCCGGCCTCGACCAGATTGCGGAAGATGTTGCGCTTGGCTCCATAATCCACCGCCACGACGTGGGGCTCTCTATTCCCCTCTCGCTCGCGGGAGGGGCTAGGGGTGGGCAATTCGGTTGTGGCAAGCTCGGCGGACGAAGGCCCAGCCCCGACCCCTCCCGCATGCTGGAGGGGAGTTTCACCCCAGGCCCAGGACCCGCCGCCGCTCCAGGCTTCGACCTGCAGCCGGCTGACGTCCTTGGCCAGGTCCATGCCCTCAAGCCCCGGCCATTCCGCCGCCAGTTGCTGCAAGGCCGCGAGATCGAACTCGCCCGTGGCATGATGGGCGATGGCGATCGTCGGCGGACCTTCGCGGCGGACGAGGTGGGTGAGCGCGCGCGTGTCGACTCCGGCGATGCCGATGCGGCCCCATTTGGCCATCCACTGGGCGAAGTCGCCGCCGGCGCGGTAATTGCTTGGCGCGGTCACTGCCTCGCGCACGATGCAGCCCAGCGCATGCGCATCGCTCGCCTCGACGTCCTCGTCATTGGCACCGACATTGCCGATGTGCGGGAACGTGAACGCGACCACCTGCTTGGCGTAGGAGGGATCGGTCATCACCTCCTGGTAGCCGGTCATGGCGGTGTTGAAGCACAATTCGCCGACCATCTGGCCCTCGGCGCCGAAGCCCTTGCCCCAGATCACACGGCCATCGGCGAACACCACGACTCCCGTCGCACCTTTGGGTTGGGGTGCGGGCAAGGGTCGTGCGTCGGCCATGGGCGTGGAAGCCTTTCCGTCAGTCGGTATTTCAACGATGTCGCTAAGCAATTGCCGCTAAGGGGATTCGGCCACCGGGTCAACGCTGGTCATCGGCAAAATCGCTCGCTAGAGCGCGGACCATGATCAGGGATGAACTCAAAAGCGCAGTCATTGCGGCGATGAAGTCAGGCGACAAGGACAAGGTCGGGACGCTGCGCCTGGTCCAAGCCGCGCTGACCAATCGCGACATCGAATTGCGCACCGCTGCGACCAAGCCCCAGGATGACGCACTGGTCACCGAAGTGCTGCAAAAAATGATCAAGCAGCGCCGTGAAAGCGCCGACATCTACCGCACCGGGGGCCGCGAAGACCGCGCCGCGATCGAGGAGGCCGAAATTGCGGTGATCGAGACCTTCCTCCCCGCCCAGCTTTCCGAAGACGAAGCCAAGGCCGCGATCCATGCGATCATCGCGGATACTGGTGCGACCTCGATGAAGGACATGGGCAAGGTCATGGCCGCGGTCAAAGCCAAGCTCGGCACCGCCATCGACCCCGCCCGCGCCAGCGCGCTTGTGAAGGCGCTGCTGGCGAGCTGACTAGGAGCGCATGCCGATTACTTCTCCCCTCCCGCTTGCGGGAGGGCGCATGCCGATTACTTCTCCCTCCCGCTTGCGGGAGGGGCTGGGGGTGGGCATCACGGCTCCTGGCGATATTCCGCCCCCGAGCAACCCGCCGCGCACAAGCACTGCGCAACAATCCGACCGAGGCCGAGCGCCGACTGTGGACAGCGCTCAGGAACCGCCAGATCGATGGCATAAAATTCAGCCGACAAATCCCGATTGGTCCCTATATTTGCGACATCTTGAGCCGCGACCTGCGAGTCGTGATCGAGGTGGACGGCGGGCAGCATGCTACCGACCGAAAAGATGCGGGCCGAACTGCATATCTGGAAGGACAAGGGTTTCGCGTGCTTCGCTTCTGGAACAATCAGGTGCTTGAAAATCTCGGAGGCGTGATTGCGTCCATACGGTCGAGCATGCCCACCCCAACCCCTCCCGCAAGCGAGAGGGGCTAGACCATGACTCTCTCCCCGCAATGGCTTGACGAACTGCGCTCGCGAACGATTCTGTCGAGCGTCATTGCGCCGTCGGTCAAGCTGGTCCGCGCCGGTCGCGAGTGGAAGGCGTGCTGCCCGTTCCATCAGGAAAAAACGCCCAGCTTCACCATCAACGACGACAAGCATTTCTATCATTGCTTCGGCTGCGGCGCGCATGGCGACGCGATCCGCTTCCTCACCGATCACCGCGGCCTGCCGTTCATGGATGCGGTCAAGGAACTGGCGTCCAAGGCCGGGATGGAGGTCCCTGCCCCCGACCCCCGCGCCAAGGAACGGTCCGAGCGGACCGCCTCGCTGACCGATGTCATGGGCGAGGTGCAGACCTGGTTCGCCGACCAGCTGCAGGGTGCCGAAGGCAGCAGCGCGCGCGATTATCTGGCCAAGCGCGGCATCGATCCGGCGCTGACCAAAGCGTTCGGCATCGGCCTCGCGCCCGAAAGTCGGGCCAAGCTTAAACAGGGTCTGGCGCATCTCGGCGAAGACAAGCTCATCGAGACAGGAATGTTGATCCAGCCCGACCCGTCGACAGGCTCAGGACAGGGCGCAGGCGCTAGCTACGACCGCTTCCGCGGGCGGCTGATGATCCCGATCCGCGATGCGCGCGGGCGGGTGATCGCCTTCGGCGGCCGGATTCTCGGGCAAGGCGAGCCTAAATATCTCAACAGCCCCGACACGCCGTTGTTCGACAAGGGCCACACGCTCTACAATCTCGACCGCGCCGGCCCCGCCAGCCGCAAGTCCAACCGGCTGATCGTGGTCGAAGGCTATATGGACGTCATCGGCCTCGCCCGCGCCGGGATCGACGAGGTCGTCGCCCCCAATGGCACTGCGGTGACCGAGGCCCAGCTCGAGCGGATGTGGCGCCTCGATCCAGCGCCGATCCTGTGCTTCGACGGCGACAATGCGGGCAAGAAGGCGGCGATCCGCGCCGCGCTGCGCGCGCTCCCCCACCTCGCCCCCGACCGCACCTTGCGCTTCGCCGAACTGCCCGCGGGCATGGATCCCGACGATCTGGTGACCAGTGGCGGCCGTCCGGCGGTCGAAGCCTTGCTCGCCGAGCCGATCGCCCTCAACGAGCGGTTGTGGCGGCACGAGGTCGCGGCGCAGCCGCTCGCTACCCCCGAAGCGCGTGCGGGACTCAAGGCGCGGCTGGTCGATCATGCCCGCAGCATCGGCCACGGCGATCTTGCCCGCCTCTACCGCGACCAGTGGCTCGAACGGTTCGACCGCGAGATCGCACCGCAGCGCGCCTCGCTCCGCCGCTCGGGCGAGCGCGGCAAGTTCATTCCCTGGGGCAAGCGCCAGACCCCGGGCGAGGAACGCTTCCTCCAGTCGGCAACCGCGACAGAGGCCAGCCGCTCGGTTGGCAAAAGCGGCATCGACGCGCCGACCGCCCGCGCATTGATTCTCGGCTTCGCCAATTTTCCAGAGGCGCTGCCGGCGCATTGCGAGGCGCTTGCAGCGCTCCACATCCCCGACCGCAAGACCGCGCATCTGCGCGACGAGTTGGTCAATGCCGCTTTTGCCGGCGCTGCGCTTGATCGAACGGCGGTCGCCACCATATTGGGCAGCGATGGCGTCGACCGGCCGATGGCCCGAAGCGCCTTGGGTTTTTCCTTTACCCGACGCGACAGCGACCCCGTCCGCGCCCGCAGCGATCTTGCCGCCGCGGTCGAGATTATCGCCGATGCCGAGGAAGTGGAAAAAGCCCTGTCGGGTGCAACCGAACGGTTGATGCGCGACACGTCCGAGGAAGCATTCGACGAGCAGCGTCGCCTGATCGCGGCGCAACAAGGATTAAGAGAGAGGCTGGCGTCACTCGCCGGCACCGACTAAGCGGCCCTGAATCACAGCATAGAGTCCCCATGGCGAAAAACGAAACACCCGAAGTCGATGCGAACGAGGCCGGCGATGCCCCGCTGATCGACCTCAACGATGCCCAGGTCAAAAAGATGGTCGCTCGCGCCAAGAAGCGCGG
>JBDSEL010000146.1:0-5351 GCA_039920065.1 Sphingomicrobium sp.
GGCGCACTGCCAACCGTTTCTCGGCGCCGATGGTGCTGCGCGTGCCGGGTGGCTTTTTCAAATGCGGCGACCCGTGGCATTCGATGACCAACGAGGTCGAATTCGTCCACAATCCCGGCTGGAAGGTGGCGGTGCCGTCCAACGCCCAGGACGCCGTCGGACTGCTGCGGATGAGCCTGCGCGGCAATGACCCGGTGCTGTTCTTCGAGCATCGCGCGATGCTCGACGATGCCTGGGCACGGCGGCCGTGGCCGGGGGACACATTCGTCGTTGATTTCGGAGTGGCGACCAAGACCCGCACTGGCGAGGCCATCACCATCGTCACCTGGGGCGCGATGGTCCCGCGTTGCGAGGCTGCGGCCGAAGGAACCAGCGCCGATGTCATCGACCTGCGCACGCTCAACCCATGGGACCGCGAGATGGTCCTTGAGAGCGTGCGCAAGACGCGCCGCTGCCTGATCGTCCATGAGGATTTACGCACTGGTGGCTTCGGTGCGGAGATTGCGGCGGTGGTCGCCGACGAGGCGTTCCTCGACCTCGACGCGCCGGTGGCGCGCGTGACCATGCCCGACATTCCCAGCCCGCATCATCCGCAATTGCTCGAATGGGCGGTGCCGAGCGTCGCGCGGATCCGCGCCGAGATCGATCGCCTGGTGGGGTTTTGACCATGATGCGCCTCACCCGTTCGTCTCGAGCAGCCATCGAGTGCAGCCGAGAGGGCGTGTCGAGAGATGTCTCGACTGCGCGTCTCGACAGGCTTGGCGTGAACGGGATCGAGCGGTCGGGATCATGATCGAGATTTACGTCCCCGACGAACAGGAAGGGACCAAGGCGGTGGTTCGCGCTTGGCTCAAGAAGGTCGGCGATACGGTCGCGCTCAACGATCCGTTGGTCGAACTTGAAACCGACAAGGTTACCCAAGAAGTGCCATCCCCAGCGGCGGGGGTGCTGGCGGAGATCGTCCTTGATACAGATGCCGAGGCGGTGCCTGGGGCGCTGCTCGGGCGGATTTCATCTGATGAGCACTCCGTTCGTCCTGAGCGGAGGCCGAAGCCCGAAGTCGAAGGGCGTCCGGCACAGACATCCGAGCAGCGCCCTTCGACTTCGCTCGGGTCGAACGAGCTGAGCGAAAACCGCCTCTCCCCGTCGGTCAAGCGGGCCTGTCTGCAACTCGGCGTCGATCCCGCGCGCATCGCCGGTAGCGGCCGTGGCGGGCGGATCACGCGCGATGATGTCGATCGGTTTGTCGCGGGCGGCGCCGAGCCTGCGAAACCCGTCCGTGCCGACATCCCGCACGACCGCATGCGCCTCAAGATCGCGGAAAACATGGTCGGAGCGGTCAGCGATGCGCCGCATGTCACTGCGGTATTCGAAGCCGATTTCAGCGCCGTCGCTGCGCATAAGGCAGGGCTCTCGACGAAGGGCGTCAAGCTCAGTTACACCGCCTACATCGTCATGGCCGCGGCCAAGGCGATGGCGGTCGCGCCGGCGATCAATGGACGCTGGGAGGCAGACCGGATCGCGATCGGGCCGACGATCGACATCGGCGTCGGCACCGCGCTCGGCGACAAAGGACTGGTGGTGCCGGTGGTCAAGGATGCCGGCGCGCTGTCGCTCGAACAGATTGGCGCCAAACTCGATGACCTCACCGCCCGCGCGCGCTCGGGCGAGCTCAAGGGCGCCGACGTCAGCGGGGGCAGCTTCACCATTTCCAACCACGGCGTGTCGGGCAGCCTGCTCGCCGCGCCGATCATCATCCATCAGGGCCAGGCCGCGATCCTCGGCATCGGCAATCTCGAAAAGCGCGCCGTCGTGCGCGAGGTCGGCGGTCACGACGAGATTGTCGTCCGGCCGATGGCTTATGTCACGCTGACCATCGACCACCGGGTCATCGACGGACATCAGACCAACGCCTGGCTGAGCCGGTTCGTTGAGACGCTGGAGTCCTGGCCCGCAGCCTAAATCGGACCCGGATTTCGCCTGAGCCGGCATCGTCATAAGCATGGCGAAGCGCTTCCGGCTCGAGCCTAATGGTGCGCTTTGCCAGCGGGGTCGCGACATTAGTTGAACCATCGTTGAGAAACGACCAGCAGAAAGTGGAACGAGGATTCTGGTCGATCAAACGCTTGTGAGCTTTCCGTCCATAGGTCTGGACGATGAGTTGGCATGCTGTAAGCATGGGACACATGGCCCTCGTTGATGTTGATCTTTCCGCATGGTGGATGCCGTTCACCGCAAACCGCGACTTCAAATCCGATCCGATGCTCCTCGAACGCGCCGAGGGCATGCATTATTTTACGCCGGAGGGACGCCCGGTGCTCGATGGTGCGGCGGGATTGTGGTGCGTCAACGCTGGCCATGGCCGGGGCGAAATCGTTGATGCGGTCAGCAACGCACTGCGCAAGCTCGACTATGCGCCGCCGTTCAAGATCGGACATCCGCTGGCGTTTGCAGCGGCCAATGCTCTGAAATCGATACTCCCAGCCGGCTTCACCAACGTCTTTTTCGTCAACAGCGGGAGCGAGGCTGCAGAAACCGCGCTCAAGATCGCGCGCGCCTATCATGTCGCGCGGGGCGAGCCCGAGCGGGTGTGGCTGATCGGACGCGAGCGCGGCTATCACGGGGTCAATTTCGGCGGCATTTCGGTCGGCGGGCTGGCCCATAACAAGGCGGCGTTCGGGCCGCTGCTGCGCGAAGTCGATCACCTTCGCCACACCCACGACCCCCAGCGCAACTCCTTTTCACGCGGGCAGCCGGAACATGGCGCGGAATTCGCCGAGGATCTGCTGCGCATCATTGCTTCCCACGGCGCGGACAAGATTGCTGCAGTGATCGTCGAGCCGATGGCCGGGTCGACCGGGGTTTTGCCGCCGCCCAAGGGCTATCTCGAGCGGCTTCGGGAAATCTGCACCGAGCACGGCATTTTGCTGATCTTCGACGAGGTCATCACCGGTTTCGGGCGCCTCGGGGCGCCGTTCGCTGCACAGCGGCTGGGCGTCCTTCCCGACATGATCGCAATGGCCAAGGGGATGACCAACGGCACCATCCCGATGGGCGCGGTAGCGGTGACCGGCGCGGTCTATGACGCCTTCATGCACGGGCCAGAAAACGTCATCGACCTGTTCCACGGCTATACATATTCGGGCCACCCGGCGGCGTCGGCAGCGCTGATCGCGACTCTCGCGATCTATGAGCGGGAACAGTTGTTTCAGCGCGCGCGCGAACTCGAAACCTATTGGGAGGAGGCTATCCATATGCTCCGCCAGGCGGCCAATGTCGTCGACGTGCGCAGCATCGGGCTGGTTGGTGGGGTCGAGTTCAAACCGCTCGACGGCCGCCCGGGAGTGCGCGGCAGCGACGTTTATCGCCGGGCATTCGCCGAAGGCCTTTTGGTTCGGGTGACCGGGGATACAATCGCCTTGTCGCCGCCGCTGATCATCACCGAGCCTCAAATCGGCGAATTGGTCGAGAAACTGGGCAATGCGATTTCCGCGTCGTCGAAGGAGCTGAAATGACGGCTATCTTCCGGAGGCAGGTGCTCGGGGGCGCCGCCGCGGCACTTGGCGCAGGCCTGTGGCCGGCACGAAGTTTCGCGCTCCCTGACCCGCGCAGCGCCGACCTCATCGTCCGCAATGCGCGCGTTTACACAATGGAGCCGTCGGCCCCGCTTGCCGAGGCTTTTGCAGTGCGCGACGGGCGGATAATCGCGGTCGGCTCCAATGCGGCGATTGACGGCCTCAGCAGCCCATCAAGCGAGATTCTCGACGCGCGCGGGATGACCGTGGTTCCGGGCTTCATCGACTGCCACCTTCACGCCGACGGCGAGACGTTGCTGTACGAAGTTCTCGTCGGCAATCCGTTCGAAGTCGAATTCGTGACCATCGATTCAATCGTCGCAAAGCTGAAGGAACGCGCCGCCAAAACTCCGCCCGGTCAGTGGGTGCAAGGCTTCTTTTACGACGATACCAAAGTACGCGACGCGCGCCTGATCACAAAGACCGATCTAGACCGCGTGTCCGATGTCCACCCGGTCGCGGTTTATCACCGCGGGGGGCATACTTCATTTTATAACAGCAAGGCGTTTGCACTCGCCAAGATCACGAGGGATTCACCGCAACCGTTCGGCGGCACCTTCGACCGCGACCCCTCGGGGGAGCTTAATGGTCGAGTGACCGACAACGCCCAGGATTTGTTCTACAAAGTTGGCAAATATCCGCAGTATAGCGAGGCCGAGCAACGCCTTCGCGCAAAGGCTGGCCTCGCCCATATCTCGAAGCAATTCGCCCGCTTCGGGCTGACCACGGTCCATCATGAGGGCGGCGATTTCTCCGCTTTGCTCGATCTTCGCAAGGACGGCGACCTGATGCACCGGGTCAGTTATGAGCCCGATCAGCCGATGATCGACGCAATGATCGCCAACGGCTGGCGAACCGGTTTCGGTGATGACTGGATCCGCATGGGCGCGACCGCCGAGCATATGGTCGACGGCTCCTTTTCGGAGCGCACCATGTCGATCCGGAAGGGCTATCCCAAGCGGCCCGGCTATCACGGCAATGTCACGACCAAGCAAAGCGATCTCGATGTCTGGGTGGAGCGTGTGTGGAGGGCGGGGATCCAGCCCAATTGCCATACCAATGGCGACATTGCGATCGACATGTATCTGACTTCGCTCGAACGCGCCCAGCGGCTGTTCCCCAAGCGCGACGTACGACCCAAATTCACCCACGCCACGCTCGCGGGTGCACCGCAAATCGCGCGGATGAAAGCGCTCGACGGCGTGCCAGCCCTGTTCAGCAGTTACGCATATTACAATCCCGACAAGTTCAGTTTCTACGGCGCCGAGATGATGGAGCAAATGATGCCCTATCGCTCCTATCTCGACGCCGGGATCAAGGCCGCTGCGGGATGCGATTTCCCGCCCGGACCGTTTGCAACGCTGATGTCGATGCAGGGGATGGTCACCCGAACCGGGTTCAACGGCGAGACCTGGGGGCCAAGCCAGCGCATCGGGATTGGCGATGCGCTCCAAGTTTACACCATGAATGGCGCGTACAATGCGCATGAAGAGGGCATCAAAGGGTCGATAGCAGCGGGCAAGCTGGCCGATTTCGTCGTGCTATCCGATGACCCGCACAAAGTCGGAGTGGACAAGATCAAGGACATCGAAATAGTGCGGACGGTTGCGGGGGGACGCGCGACGCATATTGCCTGACTAGCGAACGGCAATGGCGCACCCGACAGGATTCGAACCTGTGGCCTCTGCCTTCGGAGGGCAGCGCTCTATCCAGCTGAGCTACGGGTGCACTAGCCGCGGGCGGACTTAGCCGCGCCGCGCCCTAGCGGCAAGCGGG
>JBDSEL010000147.1:0-9956 GCA_039920065.1 Sphingomicrobium sp.
CGTCGGGGGTCGCGTCGCGCTTCAAATCGATGACGATGCGCACGCCCTTGCGGCTCGATTCGTCGCGGATGTCGCTGACACCCTCGATGCGCTTGTCCTTGGCGGCTTCGGCGATCTTCTCGACCAGGCCCGACTTGCCGACCTGATAGGGGATTGCGGTGAGGACGATCGAGCGGCGGTCGCCGCGGCCTTCCTCGACCACGGCGCGACTGCGCATCATGATCGAGCCGCGACCCGTGGTGTAGGCGGCGCGGATGCCGGCCGTGCCCAGGATCAGCGGCGCGGTCGGGAAATCGGGGCCGAGGACATGCTCCATCAGGCCTTCGGAGGTGACCGTCGGATCATCGAGATAGGCGCGGCAGGCAGCGAGCACTTCGCCGAGATTATGCGGTGGGATGTTAGTTGCCATGCCGACTGCGATTCCGCCCGCGCCATTGACCAGCAGGTTCGGGAAGCGCGCCGGCAGGACCTGCGGTTCGCTCTCGCTGGCGTCGTAATTGGGCTGGAAATCGACCGTGTCGCGATCGATGTCGCCGAGCAGGAAATTGGCGACCTTGCCCAGCCGCGCCTCGGTGTAGCGCATGGCCGCCGGAGGATCGGGATCCATCGAGCCGAAATTGCCCTGGCCATCGATCAGCGGGACACGCATCGACCAGCTCTGGGTCATCCGGGCGAGCGCATCGTAAATCGCGCTGTCGCCGTGCGGGTGATATTTACCCATGACGTCGCCGACAATGCGGCTCGACTTTCGATAGGGGCGCCCGGCGACATAGCCGGCCTCCTGGCAGGCGAACAGAATGCGGCGGTGAACCGGCTTCAGGCCATCGCGCACATCGGGCAGCGCGCGGCTGACGATGACGCTCATCGCATAGTCGAGGTAGCTGGTCTTCATCTCCTCGACGATGGAGATCGGCGCGATGTCGTCGCCGCCCGGGCCGCGCGGGTCGGGGCTGTCCTGAATGTCGTCGATCGGCGGTTCGGTAGCCAAGGAAAATCCTGTCGTTGAAGTGGACACGCTGGGGTCGCGATACGGTGCGAACGCCCGCTGGTCCGACCCTAGGCGATGACGCCGCCGAGCGCCACCCCGCGCGCCCGCGTACGCGCGGGGGCATTGCCGGTGGCCCAGTTTCGGAAAGAAAAATAAGCAATTACAGGCAGTTCAAACGGGGTTCAGGGGCAGGTGGGCAAGGGTTTGGACATCCATTGCCGCAGGGGCTAATCGACCGCCTGCAAAATCGACCGCCGGCCCGCGCCGGAACAGGAGACAGAGTTTATGACTTTCGCCCGTTCGCTGACCCTCGCCATGCTGAGCGCAAGCGCCACCTTGCCGGCCACGATGGCCGCTGCCGCCACACAGGCTCCCGCCGCCCAGGCCGCGCCGGCAATCAAGCTGTCGGCCAAGGCAGGCAAGGCGATCATCGCGCTTCAGACCGCGGTCACCGCCAATGACGTTGGCAACATTACGGGCCTCGTCGCTGCCGCCAAAGAGCTCGCGAGCTCGCCCGACGACAATTATGCGATCGCGCAATTGCAGCTGAAGGCGGCGGCGGGCGCAAACGATAACGACGGCGCCGCAGCGGCCGTCGACGCGATCGTCGCCTCCGGCTTTGCAGTGCCTCCACAGCAGATCGCTGAGATCGCCGGGGCAATCGGCGGCGCGCTCCTGCGCGAGAAGAAATATGACCGGGCGGTAATGATGTTCGACCGCGCGATCGCCGCCAATCCGGCGAATAGCGACTATCTGCTGCTGCTCGCGGAAACCAAGAATGCCCAGGGCAAGAATGCCGAGGCGCTGCAGACCATGCAGAAGGCGCTGGCACGGGCGTCATCGAGTGGCGCGACCATCCCTGAAAACACCTACAAGCGCGCGTTCCTGCTCGCCTATGGCGCCGAATCGCCGCTTGCGACTCAGTTCGGGCGGCAGTGGCTCAACGCTTATCCGTCGGCTGACAGCTGGCGCAACGCGCTCGCCGTCTATCGCAACCTCAACAAGCTCGACGTCCAGGCGACGCTCGATTTGCTGCGGCTGATGCGCGCGACCGGTGCGCTCAATTCCGCTGACGACTATCTGCTGCTTGCCCAGGCGGCGGCGGACAAGGGCAATTACAGCGAGGCGCAGTCGGTAATTGCCGACGGCATCGCCGCGAGAAAGGTCGATCCCAAGTCACCCATGGCCGCGGAGACCATCGCCGGGCTCAAAAGCAAGGCCAAGCTGACCGCAGCCGACCTCGCGGTGGCGGCGAAGGACGCCAAGACCGGGGCGTCGAAACTGACGCTCGCCAACCGTTATTACGGGTTCGGCGATTATGCCGCCTCGGCCGAGATGAACCGCGCCGCTATCGCGGCCGGTGCCGATGCCAACCTTGCCAACCTCCATCTCGGCATGGCGCTGGCGCAGGCGGGCGACAAGGCGGGTGCGATCACTGCGCTCAAGGCGGTCACGGGCGTCTATGCGCCGGTTGCGGATTATTGGCTGCTCTACGTCGCCAAGAAGGCGTAGCGCCGCCCGCTGGCGGT
The DNA here is from genome assembly GCA_039920065.1 of Sphingomicrobium sp. Lineage (GTDB taxonomy): Bacteria > Pseudomonadota > Alphaproteobacteria > Sphingomonadales > Sphingomonadaceae > Sphingomicrobium. The sequence continues at coordinate 2,518 of JBDSEL010000147.1, forward strand.
TAACTCCGCGTCCCGAAACGGGATGGTTAACCGAAACTTACTCGGCATGAACCGAACGCGCGTTTAGGGACGATGTTTCCTTGCGCGCGAAAGGTTTTGTCTCATTCCCGTCCGGTTCGACGATCGATTGCAAACGGTGCTCCGACAGCCCGCGGCCGACCGCCGCGATGCTGCCGTACGCTGGCGCCAATTGGTCGACTTGATCGCGCGAGCAGGGGCCGCCGCCGATCCCGAATTGCTGAGCGAGGCGCTGGCGGTCATTCGCGCCGATGCCGAGCGAATCGACGAGCCGCTGCGCGCCGCCGCCGCCCGGGCGATTGCGGCGCTGCCACTGCCGCTCGGCCTGCTCGAAAGCTTCGTCGCTGACCGGCTTGCGGTATCGGCGCCGATCATCGCCGCTGCATCGCTCGATGCGCAGCAATGGCAAGTCGTGTTGCGCAGCGCCGATCCCGAAACGCGGCGCTTTATCGAAACCCTTCACCCCGACCTTGAATCGCCAATCATCGGAACGGGGCCCGCTGTCGAGGCAACGTCTTCGGCGAGCGAATTGTCGATTGGGGAATTGGTGTCGCGGATCGAGCGGCGGCGCGGCGATCGCGTGGCGCCCACGCGCACTGCCGAGGGCAACGCGCCGGCCCCGCCGACCGGACAGCCCGCTCTGTTCCATTGGGAAACGGGGGCCAATGGCGACATCGACTGGGTCGCAGGCGTTCCGCGTGGCGCGCTGGTCGGCCGATCCCTGGCCAAGCCGATCGATGGCGGTGCCGAGCGGATTGCCGACGATATTGTCCGCGCACTCGCCAATCGCTCGCCGTTTCGCGAGGCCGAGATGATCATTGCCGGGGATGGACCGGCGGCGGGACAATGGCTGGTCAGCGGCGCGCCCAGTTTCGACCCCGCCGACGGGCGCTTCCGCGGGTATCGCGGGCGGGCGCAGCGCGATTCGGCCGCCGTGGCGGGCCCGCCCACAGTATTGCCCGAATGCCCCGCGCACTTGCCGCTGGACGGCGATTCGCTGCGCGAACTGGTCCACGAACTCAAGACTCCGCTCAACGCCATCATCGGCTTTTCCGAAATCATCGACGGCCAGTATCTCGGCCCCGCCGGGCGCCGATATCGCGACCGCGCCAATGACATTGCGGGCGAGGCGCGCCTGCTCCTGGCCGCGATCGACGACCTCGATCTGGCGGCCAAGGTCCAGACCGGCGCGGATCGAGCCGCGTCGAGTCATCTCGACGGCGTTGTTGCGCAGTGCGTCGCTGCCCATCGGGCTGAGGCGGACGAGCGCGGAGTCGAATTGGTTTATGCGCCGCCGATCAAATCGATCGCGGTGCCGATGGACGGAAAGCTGCTGGAGCGGCTGATCAGCCGGCTGCTGTCAGCGGTGATCGAGCTTGCGGTTAGCGGCGAGCGTCTGCGCCTGGTGGTCGAGATGCGCGGGGCGACATCGCGCTTTACCGTCACTCGCCCGGTCGCGCTGGCCGGCACCGGGGCCGCTGACCACGATTCGGACTATTCGCTGCAATTGGCGCGCGGCCTGGCACGGATTGTCGGCGGCGATGTAACGATCGACGACAATGTCGTCGGCGCGGAGTTTGCGAGCGCCTGACTTGGCGGGACGGGCAGTCGCGGCTAAGCGGCGCAAGGGCCTGTAGCTCAACGGTAGAGCCGGCCGCTCATAACGGCTAGGTTGTAGGTTCGAATCCTGCCGGGCCCACCATATCCGTCCGCCGTGATCCCACTGGGATCAAGGTGGCGAGGATGGCGGGTCGATGATGAAGTCGGGGAGTGGCGCAGCCTGGTAGCGCGTCTGCTTTGGGAGCAGAGGGTCGCAGGTTCGAATCCTGTCTCCCCGACCATCATCATTCGGGCGTAGTCTTTCGGCCTGCCGCCGCAGCGGCTTGATCAGCCTAGCGGTTGTCCTGCGTATTGGTATCGACCGAGACGTTGACGTCGGTGTTCTGAATGCGGTCACCGGCCTTGTCGACGCCATTGGCGATATCGGAACCGACATTCTGCGCGGTTGCCGAAACATCGGCGGCGGCATTTTCAGCCACGTCCTGGTTATAGGTCATGCTGACGGTGTCATTGGCCTCGTCCTTGCTGACCTGGCAGGCCGCGAGCAAAGCGATGGCGGGAATGGCAATCAAGGCGCGCATAGGTTCCTCCGTTGGATAGGTCGCTGCTTAACGTCGGGTCGAGCGTTTCGGGTCCGCCACGATCGGCCCGGCAAGCACGGCAAGCATCGTCGTCCACGCCGCGACATTCTGACGCAGCTGTTCGCGATCAACCTTGTCGAGCGTGTCGTTGGACGTGTGATGAAGGTCGAAATAGCGCGTCCCGTCCTGTTCCAGGGTGACGCCCGGCTGACCGGCGGCGAGCAGCGGGGTGATGTCCGACCCTTCGGCCGAATCGAACACTCCGGTGACGATGCCGAGCGGCGCCAGGGCCGCGCCCAACCGGCGGGCCTCGTCCTCGCGCGCCTTGCCGAAGTTCGAATCGACCTTCCAGATCCGGTCGGCACCGAAATCGCTCTCGATCGCCACGTGCAGCGGCTCGGTGCCGTGGCGCTTGGTATAGTCGAACCCGCCGAACAGGCCGATTTCTTCGGATCCGAACCAGACCACGCGGATCGTCCGCAGCGGGCGCCCGGCGTCCATGATGCGCTTGGCGGCGGCGGCGGCAATCGCCACCCCGGTGCCATCGTCAATCGCGCCGGTCCCGGCGTCCCAGCTGTCGAGGTGGCCGGCAACCAGCACCGGCGGCAGCGCGGGGTCGCGGCCCGGGACCTCGGCGATGACATTGCCCGACACCGCCGGCGTGCGGGTTCCTTCGAGTATCAGCCGGAGCGTGACCGGCAGGCCCCGCTTGAGGATTCGATCGAGCTGCTCCGCATCGGGAATGCTGAGCGCACCGGCGGGGATCAGGGCCGCGCCATCGGCAAACGTCATCGAGCCGGTATGCGGGGTGCGATTATGATCGGTGCCAATCGAGCGGACGACGATCGCCAATGCACCCTTCTTGCTGGCGATGGTCGGTCCTTGCCGGCGCGGGGCGCCGAATTGGCCGTAACCGCTACCGTCCTGGGTCGCAGGCATGCGGTGGTCGATGAACACGATTTTGCCGCTCACCGCCGAATCGGGGGCAAGACGCAGCGCATCGATGCTGTCGAAGCCGACCACTTCGCCAGTGACTCCGCCCGGGGGGGTGAAGCCGCTGCCGCCAAGCGCGGTGACGACAAGCTTTTGCGGATAGGGCGCGAGCAATTCCGCGCTTTCGGCGCCGCGATTGAACCAGGTGACCGGGAATTCCTCGACCCGGACATTGGCGAACCCCATCGCCTTGAACTTCGCCACCGCCCAGGTGCGGGCGCGGGCTTCGGCCGGGCTCCCGGCGATGCGCGGGCCGATCTCGGTCGTTAGTCCCTCGGTGAGGTCCCAGGCGTGATGATCGTCAAGCGCGGCATCGCGCAACGCCGCAACCTGCGGACTGACGGCGACCGGCGGCGGCAGCGCGGGCTGCGGCCGTGGCTGCGGCAAGGGCGCGGACGGCGCTGTGATTGGCGCGGTTTGCGCCGACAGGAGCGGAAGGGTGGCGAGCATCGCTGCGGCAAGGGTGCGCTTCATTGCCCAAGCCTTAAGGAAAGCCGACGCGTCTGTAACCCTCACCGGCAATCAATTTTGCGCCTTGGTCGATTAAATGAGCCGCATCTGCGCGCCTTGCGGCGGAACGAACAGGTCGGTGCGCAGCGCATTCTTTAGCTGCGGCAGGCCGTATTTCTTGGCCGCCAGCTCAAAGCGCGTCCGGATGAGGTCGGCCCACGGGCCTTGCCCGCGCATCCGCGTGAAAAAGCCCGGATCATTGTCGCGGCCGCCGCGCATCGCGTTGATCGTCGCCATCACCTTGTTGGCGCGGTCGGGGAAATGGTCGTCGAGCCAGGCGCGGAACAGCGGCGCGACCTCGTGCGGAAGGCGAACGGGGAGGTAGAACCCGCCCGGCGCTCCGGCCGCGACGGCGGCTTCAACGATATGCTCGATCTCGTGATCGGTGATTTGCGGCACGACAGGAGCGATCGCCACGAAGCACGGCACGCCCGCCGCGTTGAGCGCCTTCATCGCTGCCAGCCGCTTGCGCGGTTGCGGGGCGCGCGGCTCAAGGATGCGGGCGGTGGCGGGGTCGAGCGTGGTGACCGACAGCGCGACCGACGCCAATTTGAGATCGGCGGCCTGCTTGAGCAGATCGAGGTCGCGCAACACGCGGTCGGATTTGGTCGTGATGGTGAACGGATGGCGATGCTCGACCAGCAGCTCGATCAGCGCCCGAGTGATGCCGAAGCGCTCCTCGATCGGCTGATAGGGGTCGGTGTTAGTGCCCATCGCGATCGGCTTGCACTCATAGCCGGGCCGGGACAGGGCGGCGTGGAGCAATTGCGGCGCGGTCGGCTTGGCGAACAGCCGGCTTTCGAAATCCACACCCGGTGAGAGATCGTGATAGGCGTGGGTCGGGCGCGCAAAGCAATAGATGCAGCCATGCTCACAGCCGCGATAGGCGTTGACCGAGCGGTCGAAATTGATGTCGGGCGAGCTGTTGCGGGTGAGGATCGTGCGCGGATGCTCGATCGTCACCGTCGTCCGGCGCGGTGCAATCCCGTTCAGTGCCTCGACCTGGTCGAGCCATTCGCCTTCGACCACGCGCTCGCGCAGGTTGAAGCGGGTTGGGGTGGCGTTGCGCGTTGCGCCGCGCCCCTTGTTCGACTCGATCGGCATGGCGCAAGGCTATGGAAGCAGACCTCAAAACGCAAGAACAAAAAGAGAACGAATCCCTTGGCGCGATCAGTGCGAGAGGTGCGTCATCCCGGTCGGAAATTCGGGCCAGCGATGCTCGACCATCGCCCGCAAGGTCGGCGTGTCGGCGCGATTGAGCCCTTGATAGACCCACATATTGCGCAGCACGGCGGGCACATAATAGCGGGTTTCCCAATAGGACAGGCTTTCAATCCACAGCAACGGATCGCCCTTGTCGTTGATGCTCGCCCAGCGACCGACAGGCAGCGGCCCGGCATTGTAGGACGCGATGACCCGCGGCAATTGCCCGCCGGTGGCCGAATTGGCGCGCATCATTTCGATAAAGGTCTGGCCATATTCGAGGTTGTAGGTCGGGTTGGTCAGGACCGTCTGCGAATAAGGCAGGCCGCGGCGCTGCGAAATCATTTGCGCGGTGGTCGGCATGACCTGCATCAGCCCGACGGCGCCGGCATGGCTGACGACCGCGCGCTTGAAAGTCGATTCCTGGACGATGTGGCCGAAGGCCAAGGCAGGGTCGACCCGCCAGCCGTTGATGGGGGTCCATTTGGGGTTTGGATAGCGGTCGGCGGCATCGACCCGCGCGCCCTGCTGGCCATTGCTTGCAAGCCACCATTGCGCGCCCGGCAGCTCAAGCTTCTTGGCCAGCTGGACCAGCGAATGATGTTCGGTCGGCAAGCCGATTTTGGCCTGATGGCGAATCAGCTCTTCGGCCAGCGCCGGCTCGCCCATCCGCGCCAGCTCCTCGGCGCGCCGGACATTGGGCAAATGCGCGACCGGCGAATCGAATCCGACATAGGGGTCGGCGGGAAGGCGCGTCGGCATACCCAGCGCCTCGCGCGCGATGAGGCCGTAGAAACTCTCCTGCGCTTCAGCCGAGGATGCCGCTGCCCGAAGTAGCGGCTCGACCGCGCGCGGACGGTGACAGGCCTGTTCGGCGCGCGCTGCCCAATAAAGTCCGCCGGCGCGCAATTCGCGCTGCGCGGCCAGGCTCGCGACCTGCTGGAAGCTGGCCGACGCACTGTTGCAATCGCCCATGCGCCACGATGCCAGCGCCGAAATCCATGCTGCCTGGCTGGCCCATTCGCCGGTAGCGCCCTGACGCCAGGTATCGGCCACGCGCCGCGCATCGAGGTCGAGGCCGAGAATGTAATAGACCCACGCCACCCGCTGGCCGTGCTCGGCGCGCGCTTCGGTGGTCAGGTTGGGGCCGTAGGTCAGCAACTGAACTTCGGCGCTGGCCGCGTCATTGGCTTTGACCAGCGGCTCAAGGATGGCGCGCAATTGGTTGCCGCTGGGATCATTTGCGGTCGGTTTGGCGCGGTAGCGGACCGGTGCAGAAAACAGGCTGACGACGCGCCGCGGCTGCTGGATCAGCAAGGTTCCGGTCGCGCCCCGCGTCTGGGCCATGCGCGCCAGTTGATCGGCCTGCGGCAATTCGGGGGCTTCGGCGATCAGCGCCTCAATCTCCGCCAATCCAACCGGGGGCGAACCCTTGGCGGTGAACAATTCGGCCTTGGCCAGCGGGGTCAGTGGCGATTGCGGGAGAGAGAAAATTCCAGCGCGCGCCGAGGCCCAATTGCTGGCGTCGAGCGCATCGAACACGCCGCGCCAATCCCTGGGCACGACGATCGCCGGCGCTGCTGGCGGAAGGGGTGCGGCGAGCGGAGGCCGGGCAATGGTCGCCGCCGGAGTGCCAAGCGGCGCAAGCGGATCCCAAACCGTGTTCTGGGCCGCGGCACTCGCCGCTGACGTCATCAGCGCAAGGGTCAATCCGGTCACAATACGCCTCAAATTTCGTCCTCCATAAGCAGCAGCAGGTCCTTCCATGCCAGAGACTTGTCCAACGGGCGATTAATGAGATGGCGCGGATGGAAGGTGGCGACGGTGCGCACGCCCTCGACCTTGTGGACAGTGCCGCGAGCGCTCGCCAACGGCTTGCCGATCAGCGCCTGGCACGGTCCATCGCCGAGCAACAGCAGCCGCTCTGGGCGGGCCAGGCGGATATGGCGGCGGGCCACGCCGATGCACAATTCGCGTTCCGCCGTGCTCATCTTCTTGCCGGGGGCGTGGACGCAGTTGAGCGAGGCGGAATAGGCTTCGTCGGGCGAAAAGCCGATCGCGGCGAGCATCCGTGCCGCCAGCGTCCAGGCGTCGCCGCCGATCGGGCGATCGCCATCGCCGCTTCCGGGTGCTTCGCTCAGCAGCATGATCGCGGCGGCTTCGGGACCGTGAGGCAATGCCCGTCGCGAGGCGGCCGCGGCGAGCGGGATTTCGGCACCAGTCGCGAGCCAATCCTTCAGGGCCTCGAGCGTTTGCGGGTCGGGAATCTTGATGTTGGGCGCCGCGGGCGCAGTCGCAGCAGCAGGCGGCGCCTTGGACTCGGGCGGTTTGAGAAAATTGCGCGGCTCGTCCTGCACGGCGACGTCGACCCCAGCCTCGAGCCACCAGCTCAACGCGCTTTTGGCCTCCACCGGCCCCAAGGTCGTAAGATCCCCACCCATCGCGTTCACCCTTTCCGCCATTGACGGCGCGGTCAAGGAATTGGCAGGGCTATGCGAGTCAGAACGCGCTTTATGTGCGACGAGAGGTTTCATGAGCGATCGCGAATCGATGCAATATGACGTGGTGATCGTC
>JBDSEL010000148.1:0-4486 GCA_039920065.1 Sphingomicrobium sp.
GCCCAGCGCCCGACGATGATCGACGCCTGGACCGAGGCCTTGGCCTGCGACAGCGTCTCGGCTTTCGGTGGAATCGTTGCCACCAACCGCACCCTCGACGCCGCGACCGCCGAGGCGATCACCCAGATTTTCACCGAGGTCGTGGTTGCCCCCGATGCTGACGAAGACGCCAAGGCCATCTTCGCCAAAAAGAAAAACCTACGGCTGCTGCTGACTGGCGATCTGCCCGACCCGACCCGCGCTGGGCAGATGCTGGCGGTGATTGCCGGGGGCCTGCTGGTCCAGGACCGGGACAACGTCCAGGTCACCCGCGATATGCTGAAATGCGTGACCCGGCGTCAGCCAACCGATCAGGAAAATAAGGACTGCCTGTTTGCCTGGACCATTGCCAAGCACGTCAAGTCCAACGCCATCGTTTATGCCAAGGACGGGGTTACTGCGGGCGTTGGCGCCGGTCAGATGAACCGCCGCGACAGCGCGCGCATCGCCGCGCTTCGTGCTGCCGAAGCAGCTCAGACCAATGGCTGGCCGCAATCGCGAACGATCAGCTCGGCGGTTGCTTCCGACGCTTTCTTTCCCTTCGCCGATGGCCTGCTCGCAGCGGCCGAAGCGGGGGCCACGGCTGTCATTCAGCCGGGCGGGTCAATTCGCGATGACGAGGTGATCGCCGCCGCCGATGAGGCCGGCCTGGCGATGCTGTTCACGGGAATTCGCCACTTCCGCCATTAAGGCGCGCTAGACGATGTCGTCCGCGATCTGGTCGCGCGCTTCGGCGGCGCGAAGGTCCGCGATCTCGTGCTTGCGCAATTTGAATAGCTCGCGGTCCTTGGGGCCGAACCCCCAGAACCACAAGACGACACCGAACGCCGCCAGGATCGCGGGTACGCCGACGATCAGCTGGAATTGCTCCGGCACCAGAAAGCGGATCGGCAGGCCGACCGCGAGCCCGGCCAGCGACGCCAGCAGGATCGACCAGCGCCACCCACTGACCGGCGCGCCGAGCTTACGGCGCAGCAGCCGGGTCTTGACGATCGAGGCGAAGGCCAAGGCAATGCACAGGCCGATCGCCGGGCCGGCCGCCTGGAACGAGGGGGGCAGGCCCTGGCCGCGCATGACCAGCATCAGGCCCACGCCGAGCGCGGCCTCCATCGCCAGCATGGTCAGGCTGATCAGCATGTTGGAATGGCGCGCGACGTAGATCAGCGCCGCTTCGCATACGACCGCTGCAGCGGCGATGACTTCGGCAGCCAGGAGGAAACCGAGGGTCGCGGTGCCGCCGGTGAAACCGTCGCCGACCAGCGCCATGATCGCCCGCCCCGGGATCGCCAGCGCAAGCGCGATTCCGACCTGAGCGGCGATGATCCAATAGGTCACTTGGCGGACTTGCGCGGCGATGCCCTTCAAATCGTTGACCGCCAGCCGGCGGGTAATCGCGGGGCCAAGAACCGGTTCGAAGCTGGTCTTGAGCTTGGCCGGCAAGGTCGCGACCTGCTGGGCAACGTAATAAATGCCCACGAACTGCGCCGACATGAACGCGCCGAGCACTGCCAGATCGATCCGGCGCGACGCCCATTCGACCGCATCGGCGGCGGCCAGCGGAGCATTGCGATAGGCGGTGTTCCAGGCCCCGGTGAGGTTTGGCCGCCAGCCGCGCGGGATGCCGTAGGTGCGGACCAGCGGGATCAGCGCCGCGACCAAGGCCGCGACCATCGAGAAAACGTAGGCAATGATCAGGCCGTCGCGGATCGAGATGAACGCCCAGGCAAAGGCGACGATGCTGATCGTCCAAGGTTCGACGATCGAGCGCGCTCGAACGGTCGAGGCGACGTCGTGCCGATATGCCAGAGCGGCAAGCGCGATGTCGGTCCAGGCGATGGCGATGACGGTGATCGCCAGCAAATGGTCCATGCCGGTGATCGCGGTTGTCGGGTACATGGCGCGCGGAAAGGCGAACAATATGGCCATGAAAATGACCGCGCCGATCGCCGCGACGAGCATCGCGTCGGCAACCACGCACGCTTGCGGCTTGGTCGCGTCGGCAAGCATTTTGGCAAGACCCCGGCGAAGCCCCATCGCCGCCAACTGGGCGGCGAATTCGACGGTCAGCACGGCATAAGCGAAGCGCCCAAGCTCGGCGGCGCCATACATCCGCCCGGCAATGAACAGGAATGGCAGCCGGGCGATCAGGCGCAGGACGAAGCCGAAGGCGTTGAGCCGTCCGCCTCTGGCCAGGCTCGCCATATCCGCATCGGGTGCGGCCTCGCTAGCCGTCTTGGGGACCGCGGCCTCGCTCAATGCGCGGCGCCCCAATTGGCGCCCCAGCCAACATCGACGTCCAGCGGCACGTCAATATCGAGGGCCGGCGCTGCCGCTTGCGACATCACTTGGCGGACGACCGCCGCGGCCTCCTCTTCGCGCCCCTCGGGCACTTCGAACACCAGTTCGTCATGGACCTGCAACAGCATCCGCACGTCGGGCAGGCCGGCGTCAGCCAAGGCTCCGTCCATCCGCGCCATGGCGCGCTTGATGAGATCGGCGCTGGTGCCCTGGATCGGGGCGTTGATCGCCGCGCGCTCGGCACCGGCGCGGAAATTCGGGTTCGACGCGCGAATGTTGGGGAAGTGGGTCTTGCGGCCGAACAGCGTGCGGGTGAAGCCATGTTCGCGAACGAAGGCGAGCGTGTCGTCGATATAGTTGCGGATGCCGGGGAAGCGTTCGAAATAACGGTCGATGATCGCTTTGCCTTCGTCCTTGGGGATGCCCAGCCGGCCGGCGAGTCCCCACGAGCTGATCCCGTAAAGAATCGCGAAATTGACTGTCTTGGCCTTGTTGCGGCTGTCGCGATCGGCGCTTCCGAACAATTCCTCGGCGGTCATGTTGTGGATATCGACCCCGGCCCGGAACGCGTCCTTGAGCTGGGGAACGTCGGCCATGTGCGCGGCCAGGCGAAGCTCGATCTGCGAATAGTCGGCGCTCATCAACACGTGGCCAGGCTCGGCAACGAAGGCATCGCGGATTTTCCGGCCGAGCTCGGTGCGGACCGGAATATTCTGCAAATTGGGGTCGTTGGAGGACAGCCGACCGGTCTGTGCACCGGACAAGGAAAAGCTGGTGTGGACGCGTCCGGTTTCGGGATTGATCTGGCCCTGCAGCGCGTCGGTATAGGTCGAGCGCAGCTTGCTCAGCTGGCGCCACTCGAGCACCAGCCGGGCACATTCCACGCCCTCGCCCGCCAGCCGCTCGAGCTCGTTGACGTCGGTCGAATATTGCCCACTCTTGCCCTTGCGCCCGCCCTTGAGGCCGAGGCGGTTGTACAGCACTTCGCCGAGCTGTTGCGGGGAGCCGATCGTGAACGGGCCCTGCGCCGCGTCGAAGATCTTGATCTCGAGGCTCGCGATCTCGGTCGAGAACGTGGTCGAAAGCTTGGCCAGATAGTCGCGGTCGACCTTGACCCCGCGCCGCTCCATCCGCCCGATCGCCGGGACCAGGGGCCGGTCGATGCGCTCATAGACCTGGCTGACATTTTCGCTCGCCAGGCGGGGCTTCAACCGTAGCCACAGCCGCAGGGTGATGTCGGCGTCCTCGGCCGCATATTCGGTCGCCTCGCGCAACGGCACATGATCGAAGGTGATTTGCTTGGCGCCGCTTCCGCAGACCTGCTTGAAGGCGATGCATTCATGCTCGAAATGCAGCTTGGCGAGTTCGTCCATGCCATGGCCGTGGCGCCCGGCGTCGAGGTCGAAGCTCATCACCAACGTGTCGTCGATCGGCGCGACCTCGATGCCGGCCTTGGCGAACATCACCCAATCATATTTGAAATTATGGCCGATCTTGAGGATCGCGGGATCTTCCAGCAGCGGCTTGAGCTTGGCCAGCACCAGCGCCATCGCCATCTGGCTCGGCGCCTCGCTGAGCAGATCGGCACTCGAATGGCCGACCGGGATATAGCCCGCCTTGTTGGGCGCGGTGGCCAGGCTGATCCCGACCAGCCGGGCGACGATGCAATCGATGCAATCGGTTTCGGTGTCGAGCGCGACATATCCGGCCGTGCGGGCCTCGGCGATCCAGCGGTCGAGCGAAGCTTCGTCGGTGACCGTCTCATAGACTGAGCGATCGACCGCGATCGTCTCCGGCTCGGGAGCCCTGCGCGGTTCCATCGCCGCCATGACGCCATTGATCCCGCCACCGCTACTGCTTCGGCCGCCGCCCGCCGAGCCGCCACCGGTCATCCGCGCGGCCAGGGTCTTGAACCCCTGATCCTCGAGGAATTCGCGCAGCGGCCCGGGCGGAATACCCTGCAACGCCAGCGAGTCGAGCGGTTGTGGCAGCTTGGCGTCACAGACCAGTTCGACGAGCCGACGCGACAGCCGCGCCATATCGGCGAACTCGATCAGATTCTGCTTGAGCTTGGGTTTGGTGATCTCGTCCGTGCTCGCCAGGACGGTTTCGAGGTCGCCATATTGCTGGATCAAAAGGGTCGCGGTCT
>JBDSEL010000149.1:0-15603 GCA_039920065.1 Sphingomicrobium sp.
GCGTGCATGTCACAGTTCAGGAAACGAGGCTCACGGCGCATCGTTCCGCATTCGGCACGACACATATGCGCGCTATTTGCTAAATTCCCCTTTGCGCCCTGTGGCGGTATCGGTGGAACGACCGACAAGAAAGGTGAATGGCGTGAAAGCGATAATCTATCACAACCCGGTCTGCGGAACGTCGCGCAAGACACTCGAAATCCTCGAGCAATCGGGCGCCGAGGTGACCGTGGTAGAATATTTGCGCCAGCCCTATGAGCGCGATCGCCTGACCGCCTTGCTGGCGGGTGTTGGCCTGACCCCGCGCGAGGCGTTGCGGCTGCGCGGCACCGACGCCGAGGAACGCGGCCTCGACCAGGCCAAAGATGACGAGATCCTCGCGGCCATGCTTGCCAATCCGGCCTATGTGAACCGCCCGTTCGTCGAGACCGACAAGGGCATTCGATTGTGCCGGCCGCAGGATGTCGTGCGCGAAATCCTGTGATCGGATAGAGCGGCATTCGATGACCCGGCTCGATCCGCGCTTGTTACTCCAAGGCTATGCCAGCGGGATTTTCCCGATGGCTGACAGCCGCGATGCCCAGGACCTGTTCTGGGTCGAACCGCGGACCCGCGCGATCCTGCCCCTCGACCGCTTTCATTGTTCGCGCTCGCTCTACCGAACGATCCGCTCGGGCAGCTTTACGGTCACGCTCGACCACGCCTTCGCGGCGGTGATCGTCGCCTGCGCCGACCGCCCCGAAACCTGGATCAACGGTCCGATCGAGCGCGCCATGCTCGCGCTTCACGCCTCGGGCTTCGCCCATTCGGTCGAAGTGTGGGCGGGCGATGAGCTGGTCGGCGGGCTCTACGGGGTCAAACTGGGTGGCGCTTTTTTCGGCGAAAGCATGTTCAGCCGCCGCCCCGATGCATCGAAGGTCGCTTTGGCGTGGCTGGTGGCGCGGTTGCGAGTGGGCAACTTCTCCCTGCTCGACTGCCAATTCATGACCGACCACCTGGCATCGCTTGGCGCGGTCGAGATCAGCCGCGAAGATTATATTGTGGCGTTGGCCGCTGCACTGGGGTCCGGCGCTGCTTCTGGCGCGACCGACGGGGCCGGTGCCGCACGCGCCGATTTCGCAGCGCTCGACCGGTTGCTCGAACTGACCGGCGCGGTCGGTGCCGCGGGTCCGGCGGGGTATGTCATCGCGCAGCTTTTGGCCCAGACATCGTAGACCGGATGCTCGACGACGTTGAGCGACGGCGATTCCTTGAACACCCAGCCTGAGAAAATCCGCCGCCACGCCTCGTCGCTGCCCTGGACATCGACCTGGATGAAGGCCCCGGTCAGTTTCTCTTCTTCCCATGGCGCCGTCGTCTCGCATGCCCGCAGGCGCACGATCAGGTCTTTCCACTTGGCCGATTGGCCCGGCTTGAGCGAAATGTCGCGGGTAATGCCGTTGCGCTTGTTGAGCACGCCAAGCACGGCGACCCGTTCGGCCATCGGAGTCACGCCTTGGGTCGAGCCCTTCGGCCCGTGGACCGCGACATTGCCGCCGGCGACTTCATTGTCGTCCTCGCCACCGCGCGAGCAGGCAGCCAGCGCAAGTGCGCCGCCCGCGGCCATAAGGAAGGCAGAACGCACGTTTATTGCGGAATCCACGGTTCGTAATCGCCGGTTGATGCGGGGCGGATTTTCTTGCCCGCAAGCGAGCCATCGGGGCGGAAGGCGTCGAGCGTCCCGGTTAAATTCTTGGTCGGCGGCTGGTGAAACTTGCGTAGCGGGCCGAGTGCCTTGTCGGGCACGTCGGCGATGGTCCCGCGCAGCCATAGCTGCCAGTCGGGCGGAACCAGGCTGCCGTCATTGGCACCGGCATAAAGAACCCAGCGCCGGGCCGAATCCTTGCGATGCTGGAAATAGACATTGCCGGCGGCGTCGCGACCCATTTCGGCGCCGTGGCGGCGCGACATGATCGTCGTTCCCCAGCTGGCTCCGTTCCACCAGGTAAATGCGTTCGCGAACCATCCCATATCGGCTCGGCCTTTGCCGCGAAGCGCCGACCGACGCAAGCGAAGCTTAGCGCCAGCTGACCCGGTCGCCCGGGGCGATGCCAAGTTCGGCGGCGCGCCCGCCACCAATTTCAAGAACCGCGACGATTGGCTCGTTCGACTGGATCATGTCGAGCGACAAGGGCTCGGCATTGGCCGCGACCTGGGCGATGGTGCCATCGGCGCGGATGAAAATGAGGTCGAGCGGGACCAGAGTATTCTTCATCCAGAAGGCGACCACTTGCGGCTCGGCATAGGGGAACAGCATTCCGCGATAGGGGGCGACCGAGCGGCGGAACATCATGCCGATGCTTTGTTGTTCCGGCGTGCGCGCGACTTCGACCGTCAGGCGATGGCGGCCACCGCTGCTGGTCACGGTCAGCTTCTTGACCTCGAGGCCGCGCTGGCCGCTCTGGTTGCTCGGGCTGGGGTCGCTGCCGTTGGTCTGGGCGGCGGGCGATGGCGGCGAGCAAGCGGCGAGGATGGCGGCAATGCCAATCCCCGAAAGTCTTAGTCGCGCGTACCGTCGGAGGGTCGCAGTTCGACCGCGGTCATGCCCTTCCCGCTGGGCGCGATGCGCGCTTCCATTCGTTGCCCCGGCACCAGTTCCTCGAGAAAACATTCGCGTACCGTCTCCATGTGCACGAACACGTCCTCGCCGCCGAGTTCCGGTGCCCGCACAAGAAATCCATAGCCGCGTACGCGATTGAACCATTTTACCTCGACCGACTCGAATTCGCCGGCCGCGTCAGCCAAAGCCGAGCGATCCGCGCGTTCGCCCGCAGGAATGGACGAGCGGGGCATCGGGGGCAAGGCCGAACTGAGGTCGATCTCAATTACCCTTTTTGCTTGCAGACCGCGGTCGAGCCGGACCGGAACACATGTGATCGTCGCGCCTTCAGGAACGCTTCGCCGGCCATGCTCGCGAAGCACACTGAAATGGAGCAGCACGTCACCTTCGACAGCGTCGGACACGATGAACCCGAAACCGCGCGTGGCATCGAACCATTTCACCGTGCCGGTGATCGGTGGAAGCTCCGTTTCGCCAGTGACGCCGTCGGCTGTCATTTCCTCGTCTTTAACAAGGAATTGTGTGTCGGGAAACCGACATTACGGAACCGTATCATAAATTGCCGAACAGGCTGTCGGCGTCGGGAACTTCGCCCGGCGCGCAGCGCAGAATGGTCAGCGACAATTTCAGCGGATGTCCCGCGCGGATCATCGCCGCGAGTTGGCGGTCGCGCAGCTTGGGATCGGCGATTTCGGCCGCAAAGGGGCCGAAGCGGCGGCGCTTGGCCAGGCGCAGCGCGGCGTCGGCCGCTTCGCTCGCGGCATGGTCGAGCGCGGGGGCGGCATCGTCGGCGCCGACGCCGGCGCCATACAATTGCTGGCGAACGCGGGCTTTGCCATAGCCACGGCGGCCAAGCGAGTGCGCCTTGGCCATTGCAAAGGCGGCATCGTCGACCAGTCCGGAACGGGCATGACGCTCGACCAGCGCTTCAAGGTCTGGTCCGGGCCCCTCGCGCCAGCCGCGCTCGCGCAGCTTGCGGCCCAGATACGCAGCCAGCTTCGACCGGGTCGTGGCGAAGCGTCCGACATAGGCCAGGGCAAGCTCCTCGAGCCGAGTCTGGTCAAGCGGCGGGCGCGGTTTTCGAGGGGTCCTGGCGGTCATAGCGCCCTTTTTGTGCCACGTTTGTCCCTCACCGGGAAAGGGACGTCTTAGCCAGCAGGCGTTTTGAGCAATGTCAGAGGATGATCCGGGTGGCCGAACGCGATGCTCAGCATGACGATGGTCTGACACCGCCCGGTGCCACCCCGACGCTGGCCGGTCGCGAGCGCCGCGTTGGCGGTTTCACGACCATGGGCGAAGCGCTGGACTACGCCGCCGAGGGGGCGTGCGGAATGAACTTCCACGATGCCCGCGGCACCCTGCTTCGCGCCTATCCCTATGCCGAGCTGCGCGCGGATTCGCTGCTGATGGCGCGACGGCTGATGACACTGGGGATCAAGCCGGGCGACCGGGTCGCACTGATCGCCGAGACCGGGGCCGAATTCGCGGCCTGCTTTTTCGGCGTCATTTATGCCGGCGCCTGGCCGGTGCCGCTGCCGCTTCCGACCAGCTTTGGCGGGCGCGATTCCTACGTCGATCAGATCGCGGTCCAGCTCGACAGTTCGGATCCGCAATTGTTCGTCTATCCACCCGAGCTGGCCGAGATTTGCGGCCAGGCTTCGGCCAAGCGGGCGACCGCCGGCCGCGACTGGGACAGCCTGATGACGGTCGAGCCGGCCGCTGGTGATCTCCCCGCCGCCCGTCCCGACGACATCGCCTATCTTCAATATTCGAGCGGATCGACCCGCTTTCCGCACGGCGTCGCGGTCACTCACGAGGCGCTGCTGGACAATCTGCGGGCCCACGGCCTTGGCCTCGAGATTAGCGACGGCGACCGCTGCGTGTCGTGGCTGCCGTGGTATCATGACATGGGGCTGGTCGGTTGCTTCCTGTCGCCGATCTCCAACCAGATGTCGGTCGATTTCCTCAAGACCGAGGATTTCGCCCGCCGCCCCCTGGCGTGGCTCGACCTCGTCAGCCGCAATCCGGGCACCACTTTGTCCTATTCGCCGACCTTCGGCTACGACATTTGCGCGCGCCGGATGAGCAGCCAGACACGGGCCGAGGACCGCTTCGACCTGTCGCGCTGGCGGATCGCCGGCAATGGCGCGGACATGATCCGCCCCGATGTCATGCAGGCGTTCGTCGATGCCTTTGCCAGCGCCGGGTTCAAGGCCAGCGCCTTCTGTCCCAGCTATGGCCTCGCTGAAGCGACGCTCGCCGTATCGCTGATGCCACCGGGCGAGGGCATCAAGCTCGAACTGGTCGAGGAGAACGAGCTGTCCGGCATTGCCCCCGACAAAGCCGATCGTCCGCGCCGCTACCGCGCGGTGGTCAATTGCGGCAAGCCCGTCAGCGGGATGGAGATCGAGGTGCGCGGGAGCGGCGGCGAAATCCTGCCCGATCGCGGCATCGGCAAGGTCTTTGTTCGCGGCAAATCGGTCATGCATAGCTATTTCCGCGACGCCGAGGCGACCGCCGCCTGCCTCAGCGCCGATCATTGGCTCGATACCGGCGACATGGGCTATATGTCGGGCGGCTACATCTTCATTGTCGGCCGCGCCAAGGACATGATCATCATCAACGGCCGCAACCATTGGCCGCAGGACATCGAATGGGCGGTCGAGCAATTGCCCGGCTTCAAGTCGGGCGACATCGCCGCTTTCGCCATCACCGGACCCTCGGGCGAAGAAACTCCGGCGGTGCTGGTCCATTGCCGGGTCAGCGACCCGACCGAGCGCGGCAAACTGCGCGATGACATCAAGGAACGGGTCCGCGCAATCACCGGCATTTCCCCGGTCGTCGAGCTGATCCCGCCGCGCAGCCTGCCGCGCACCAGCTCGGGCAAATTGAGCCGGGTCAAGGCGCGCAATCTCTATTTGAGCGGCGAGATCGTCCCCTTCGACATCGCCGCCTGAGCGAACGTCACGACGGCACCGACGGGTCGCCGGCTTGCCTGTAGCGCGCAAATTCCGCATTGGGCGGGCGATGGGGGTCGGCCAATTCGTCGCGCTTGCCGCATTGCTGCTCGCGGCCCCGCTAGTCGCCAGCTCGACCAATGTCGCAGTCCAGCCGGGCGGCGATATTCCGGCCCGCTTCGACCCCCCCGTTCGGCCCCCGCAAGCTCAAATCCCACCGCTGCCACGATACAAAAACACATCTGCGGCAATGCGCGAATATCTCCGCCGCGAGGTCGACATTCCGATGCGCGACGGGGTTCGCCTGCACACCGTCCTCATCCTTCCGCGCAATGCGACGCTGGCGCCGATCATGCTCGACCGCACCCCTTATTCGGCCGACAGCAAGACCGATGTTGGCTACGGCCCGCTGCCCGAACACCTCCTGGCGCCGGCTTATGCCGAGCTCGTCCGCGCCGGGTACATCGTCGCCATCCAGGACGTCCGCGGCAAATATCGGTCGGGCGGCGACTATGTCATGAACCGTCCGCTGAGCGGCCCGCTCAACCCGACCGTGATCGATCATTCGACCGACGCCTGGGACAGCATCGAGTGGTTGGTCCGCAACGTCCCCGAAAGCTCGGGCAAGGTCGGCACCATTGGCACCAGCTACAACGGCTTCACCGCGCTGATGAGCCTCATCCGCCCGCACCCCGCGCTCAAGGCATCGGTGCCGATCAACCCGATGGTCGACGTGTGGAAGGGCGACGACTGGTTCCACAACGGCGCCTTCCGCCAGGAGATGATCAGCTACGTCTATAACCAGACCGCCTCGAAGGGCGACGAGCGGATCTGGCAGCCTGACCAGGCCGGGCCAAGCGGCACTGGCGACGATTATGCGGCCTATCTCGCGGCCGGCAATGCCGCGACCTACGGCCGAACGATGGGCATGGAGCAGCTGCCGTTTTGGAAGCGGCTCCTCCAGCACCCCGATTACGATGACTATTGGCAGCTCCAGGCGCTCGACCGGATCATTGCCCGCCAGGGCCTTTCGGTGCCGACCTTGATCGTCGGCGGGCTGTGGGACCAGGAAGATATTTACGGCGCCACCGCACTGTTCGCGGCGGTGAAATCAAGCCCCAATGCCTATCTGGCGCTCGGCCCCTGGTTCCATGGCCAAGTCAATCATGCCGGGCGCTTCCTCGGCCCGTTCGACCTTGGCGCCGACACCGCCCGATGGTTTCGGCTCAACGTCATGATCCCGTTCCTCGACCAGCGATTGAAGGACGCCCCGCCGTCAAACACCGCCAAGGTCACCGCCTACCAATGGGGCACCAACCAGTGGCAACGGCACGACACCTGGCCGCTGGCGTGCCGCAGCGGCTGCCCAGCGCCGCTCACACCCTTGTATTTCGCGGGCGACGCGCACCTCGACTTCGCCACGCCGACCGCGCCAGGGTCGAGCACCTATATCGCCGACCCCGCCAACCCGGTGCCCTATCGGGCGCGGCCCAATCTCTCGCCATGGGCGCAAGGCTCGACCTGGCTGACGTGGCTGACCGACGATCAGAGTTTCGCACAGCAGCGTAGCGATGTGCTGACCTTCACCGGGCCTGTCCTGACCAAACCGCTCACGCTGGCCGGGACCCCGCTTGTGCACCTCGTCGCAGCGACTAGCGGCAGGGACAGCGACTGGGTGGTCAAGCTGATCGACGTCTATCCGGCCGGCGATGCCCGCTCGCCGCGACCGGGCGGTTATCAGCTGGCGATCGCCATGGATGTCTTGCGCTCTCGCTATCGCAATGATCCGGCGCGCCCGCAGCCGGTCCCCGCCAACGTCCCGGTGACGTATGAATTCGCGCTTCCGGAAGTGGATTATGTGGTCCAGCCCGGCCACCGCCTGATGGTCCAGGTGCAATCGAGCTGGTTCCCGCTCTACGACCGCAACCCGCAGACCTTCGTGCCGAGCATTTTCACCGCCAGTCCGGCGAGCTATCGCGCCGCCAGCCAGCGTGTGTTCTTCGGGCCGGAGGGTAGCTGGATCGGGCTTCCGCTGGTCCGCTGAGCCTTGCGCTCGGCGCGTCACCTAGCTACCGCGCGCCCGTCCGGCCCTTCGCTGGGTTGAGGACAGGCCTAGGGGTATAGCTCAGTTGGTAGAGCATCGGTCTCCAAAACCGAGGGTCGTGGGTTCGAGTCCCCCTGCCCCTGCCAGGCCCGGTGTCGGTGTCGGTGACGGCCCGATGGCCCGCCAGCGCGCCCGCCTTGCCAGCGCCGACCAATAGCGACAGGGTGGCTGCGAACGGGGCGCTGCAATGGCCAGCTTGTTTTTAAGCTACGATCACCAGGATGTGGCGCGCGCCGCGGCAATCACCGCCGCTTTGGAAGCTAATGGCCATTCCGTTTGGTGGGATCGCCACCTCCACGGCGGCGCCGAATTCAACAGCGAAATCGAAGAGGCGGTCGAGCGTTCGGACGCGGTCGTCGTCTTGTGGTCGAAAAAGTCGGTGCAGTCGGCGTGGGTCCGCGATGAAGCAGCCGAGGGACGCGACCGCGGCCGCCTGATTCCGGTGCTGATCGATGCGGTCAAGCCGCCGATGGGTTTCCGTCAATTCCAGACCGTCGACATGAGCAGCTGGAAAGGCGGCAAGAAAATCCCCGCGCTCGCCGATTTGCTGCGCGCGGTCGAGGCGATCTCAGCGGCCCCCGCGGCGGCGGTTCAGCGACCCGCGCCGCGTCCGGCACCAGGTCGCGCGCTGCCCGCGGTATCGCGCCGGGTGCTCGTCCTTGGGACGGGCGCCGCCGCCGCACTTGCCGCATCGGGCGGGGGACTGTGGTGGGCGCTGCAGAGCCGCGACGACCCCCGGCTGCGGCCGCTCCTCGACCGGGCCGAAGGTGCGCTGCGGGCTGGAACCGCCGATGAAGAAACTAACAAACAGTTGGAACGCGCAGTGGCGATACAGCCTGATAGCGCACGCGCCTGGGGCCTGTTGGCACTGATCCGGATCTTGGCGAGCCCCGGGGCCGATCCGAAGGAGTCCGGGGACCTCGTTCGCGGTTCGAGCAGCGCCGCGCGGCAGGCGCTGTCCCTCGACCCGGCTGAAGACAATGCCTTGCTGGCGATGTTTCACCTCGAAGGTTCGGCGCTCGATTGGGCGACGCGCGACGCGCGGCTACGCCAAATCATCGCGATCAATCCCAAGAATGTCCTGGCCATCGAAGCGCTGGTCGTGCTCGTCCAGGCAGCAGGAATGAACCAGGAATCCTATGACCTGAACGAGCGCGCGCTGGCGCTCGAACCATTGTCTTCAGACCTGCTTGGCCTGCGCGCGCTGAAGCTGTGGATTCTCGGGCGCAATTCGGAAGCCGACAAGGTGATCGATCAGGCGCGTTCGCTCTATCCCGAGAGCCAATGGGTGCGGTGGAACCGGTTCCTGATCCTCGCGCTCAGCGGCCGTTCGCTGGCCGCGGGAGAGATGTTCAAGACCGATCCAAGCTTTGCCAGAAATCCCAACGCCGCAAAAGTTTGGCGCACCGCATTGTCCGCGCTTGATCAGCCGTCCGAAGCCAATGTCTCGGCGGCGCGCGCCGCCTGTCTTGAAGGAGCGGTGACGACGCCCGAACTCGCCGGCCAGGGGGTGTTGATCATGAGCGCGCTCGGCCAGGTCGATACCGCGTTCGACATCGCCAATGGGTTCCTGATGTCGCGCGGGCCGGTGGTGCGGCGCGAGCAAGCCGGTGGCGACGCCGCAAAAGATGCAGCCGGGCGGATCAATACTCAGTGGCTGTTCCTTCCCGCGGCGGCGAGCATGCGCGCCGACTCGCGGTTCCTCCACTTGTGCGATGGCGTTGGCCTGGTCGCCTACTGGCGCAAGCGTGGGGTAAAGCCCGACTATCAACTGGCCTGACCGCTTTTGCGCCCCCTGCCTGGCCCAATCGCGGCCTGCAGCCAACCTTGGCTTGAAGAACCGGCGGGCGCGCGCTAAGTGACCGCAAGCTCCGCTGGACCAACCGGTCCCGCGGAGCCTTTTTCTATCTGGAAGCGAGCAACATAGTGGCGAAGACGTCCCCCGGCGAATTCATCCGTCAGGTCCGCATCGAGGCCGGCAAGGTCCATTGGCCAAGCCGCAAGGAGACCGTGACCACCGCGATCATGGTGATGATCATGACGCTCATCCTCGCGATCTTCTTCTTCGGGGTCGATGCCTTCTTCTCGACCATCGTCAAGTTCCTGCTCAATCTCCTCGGCTGATCCTTCGGCCGGCATCCACAAGGTTTCGAACATGTCCCGCTGGTACATCATCCACGCTTATTCCGGTTTCGAGAACAAGGTCCGCGACGCGATCATGAGCGAGGCCAACCGCCTTGGCCTGGTCCCGCACGTCGAGCAGATCGAGGTCCCGACCGAAACCATCACCGAGATCAAGCGCGGCAAGAAGGTCCAATCGGAACGCAAGTTCATGCCCGGCTATGTGCTGGCCAAGCTGACCATGACCGACGACGTCTATCACCTGGTCAAGAACACGCCCAAGGTCACCGGCTTCCTCGGGCCCGGCGGAAAACCCCAGCCGATCCCCGATGCGCAGGCCGCGCGGATGCTCGATTCGAGCGAAGAGTCGGCCGCTGCAGCGCCCAAGCAGAAAATCCAGGTCGATTACGAAATCGGCGATTCGGTCAAGGTGCTCGACGGTCCGTTCGCGAGCTTCAACGGCATCGTCGAGGAACTCGACTTCGATCGCGGCCGGGTCAAGGTCAGCGTCTCGATCTTCGGTCGCGCGACCCCGGTCGAGCTGGAGTTCGAGCAGGTCGAACTGTCGAAATAAGCCGGCGGGTCTGCGCTACGCCTGCCCTTTGTAAATTCCGAACAGACTGGGGACGACCAGCAGCGCTCGACCGCGGTCAGCAGCGTATTTGGATTAACCGCGAGGCGACCCGCGCGCCGATCGGCGCGGCAATCACGCCGCTGATTAACAGGCCGAGCGTGGCGATGACGGTCGCGCTGATTGTCGCGGCGAGCAGAACTAGGGAATGTTTCGCGACTGGGACCGCCCCCCGTTCGCTCCCCACTTCACATCTTGGACGACCTGCGCTAATGGGCCGCGCTTCCGACCATGTTGGAAACCCTCGCGCGGGAGGTCAGGCTTCGGCCCGGCCGCTTGTACCGCTTAATCAGAGCTGTGCCTGGAAGGGTCAGCGACAGGATGAAGAAAGGACCTTTTGGCCATGGCCAAGAAGATCACCGGCTATATCAAGCTTCAGGTGCCAGCCGGCGCCGCCAACCCCGCCCCGCCGATCGGCCCGGCGCTTGGTCAGCGCGGCGTCAACATCATGGAATTCTGCAAGGCGTTCAACGCCGCGACGAATGACCTTGAAAAGGCGATGCCGATCCCGACCATCATCACGGTCTATGCCGATCGCAGCTTCAGCTTCACCACCAAGACGCCGCCAGCTTCGTTCCTGCTCAAGAAGGCGGCCAAGCTCAAGTCGGGCTCAAAGGAGCCGGGCAAGATTTCCGCGGGCACGATCAAGCGTTCGCAAGTTGCTGAGATCGCCGAGATGAAGATGAAGGATCTCAACGCCAACGACATCGAAGCGGCGACCAAGATCATCGAAGGTAGCGCCCGCGCGATGGGCCTCGAAGTGGTAGGAGGCTAATCATGGCAAAGCTCACGAAAAAGCAGAAGACGCTGGTCGATGCGATCGATCGCGACAAGCTCTATGGAGTCGATGAGGCGATCGGTCTGGTCAAGCAGAACGCAACCGCCAAATTCGACGAAACTGTCGAGCTCGCGCTCAACCTTGGGGTTGACCCGCGCCACGCCGACCAAATGGTCCGCGGCGTCGTCAATTTGCCCAACGGGACCGGCAAGACGGTCAAGGTCGCGGTCTTCGCCAAGGGCGCCAAGGCCGATGAAGCCACTGCCGCTGGCGCGGACGTGGTCGGCGCCGAAGACCTGATGGAAGCGATGCAGGGCGGCGCGACCAATTACGACCGGGTCATCGCCACCCCCGACATGATGGGCGTGGTCGGACGTCTGGGTAAGGTGCTTGGTCCCAAGGGACTGATGCCGAACCCGAAGCTCGGCACAGTCACCATGGACGTCACCAAGGCGGTTACCGACGCCAAGGCCGGGCAGATCGAATTCCGCGTCGAAAAGGCCGGGATCATCCAAGCCGGCATCGGCAAGGCCAGCTTCAACCAGGCCGACCTCAAGGCCAATTTCGACGCCTTCGTCGACGCCATCGTCAAGGCCAAGCCATCGGGCGCCAAGGGCAAGTACGTCCAGAAGCTCAGCATGAGCAGCTCGATGGGCCCGGGCGTCAAGATCGACCTGACGGAAATCGCCGGCGCTTAAAGCCGTCGGGAATATTTAGCTGAACACAACAGGCCGGGGCGGAAACGCTCCGGCCTTTTTTGGCGGTTTCGCGTCGTTGGCGTAGTTGCCGTGCCCTGCCCGCAGCCAACTGTTACCCAAACGACACAGGTCCCGTTGAAGTGTCCACGGCGGGCACGATTTGCCGCAACCAACCGCCCGGCACCGGGTTCTGCGGCCACTACCCACAACATATTGAAGGTGAAAATCATGCGTAATCTGTTGCTCGCAACAGCAGCAATCCTTGCGATTGCTACCCCGGCCGCGGCCCGCGACAATTCGGGCTATGTCGGTCTCGAAGGGGGCGTCATGTTCCCCAACAAGTCGCACGTCGACGCCTCGGTCGATTTTACCGATCCGTTGGTTGTCGATCTCGCCGATCGTGAGATCGCCCGCGTCGACCACAAGACCGGTTATGATATCGACGCCATCGCCGGTTACGACTTCGGCATGTTCCGCATCGAAGGCGAACTTGGCTACAAGCGCGCCAAGAACAAGGAACTCGAGATCGATCAAGATTTCATCGACGATCTCAATGCCGGTGCTGGGACCGCGTTCATTGCCAGCGATTACGACCTCGGCGGCCACACCAGCGTCAAATCGGCGATGCTCAACGGCCTGGTCGACTTCGGCCCCGATAATGGCATCAACGGTTACGTTGGCGCCGGTGTCGGCCGCGCCAAGGTCAAGGCGTTCGGCGAGAGCGACAGCGGTTGGGCCTATCAGCTCATCGCCGGCGTTCGCATGCCGGTCAGCGACGCGATCGATGTCGGCCTGAAGTATCGCTACTTCCGCACCGGCAAGTTGAATTTCAACAACGACGTCCCCTTTACGGGTGTCGGTGTTGGCAGCGGCGGCACGGTGTTCCTCGACAACGACACCAAATATTCGTCGCACAGCCTGCTCGCCAGCCTGATCTTCAACTTCGGTGGCGTTGCGGCTCCGGCTCCGATGGAGCCAGTTCCGGTCATGGCACCGCCGCCGCCGCCGCCGATGGCGACTCAGACCTGCTCGGACGGCTCGGTCATCCCGGCGACGTCCTATTGCCCGGCTCCCCCGCCGCCGCCCCCGGCGCCGGTCGAGCGTGGTGAACGCGGCCAGTAATCACTGATCCTCCTTCGGGAGGTTAGCCAAAAGAGCCCGGGTCGGACTTCGGTTCGGCCTGGGCTTTTTGGTTGCTGTCAGGCGGATGCGGCGCGCGCGGCGGACCACCGCCGGCCGAGCGCAAGGTCGAGCGCATCGGGCCGAAACGGGTCGAGACCCGAACCCGGGAACAGGCAGAATTCGCCAAACCACAAGCGCCCATCAATTTCGTAGAAATCGACCCGCAGGAAATCGCGCTGGCCGGCCAGCCGCTCCGCGGCGGCAAGCATCTCGGCCAGTCGTCCGGGTGCCGGTGCCGAAATCGGATGATTGCTTAAAGGGGTCCACGCCCGGTCAAACTGGGTCCAGTGGTGCTTCGCGCCCCGCCCCGCGTGCAGCTGAACGATCTGAGCGCGACCGGCGAAGACATAGACCTTGTAATCGAGCGGCAAGGCCGCCCCCTCCCCGCCCAGGAACGGTTCGACCAGCAGCAGCCAGCGCGCGGCACGATAATGCCATTCGTCGAGCATCCGGCCGTAGCTGCGCGTGAGCCAGCGGGGTGCGCGGCGACGCGCTTCCACCCAATCGGCGGGGGTCCGAACGACCATGAATTGATTGCAGCCGTGATTGGCCTTGACCATCAGCGGCAAGGGCCCCGGTGGTGCTTCAGGCAATTGAGTGCCGCTCCACAACGTCGGCACCGCAAGCTCGCCCGCAGCAACCTTGGCATGAAGCTTGTCGGTAAGTCGGGCGAGACCAACATCGCGGTCGTAAAGCTTGCGCCATTGGACCCATTCGGTGAACCGCTGCGGCTGCTCGAGCGCCGGCCAGCGCCAGTGCCGCCACCAATAGAACAGCGAGGTGCGCAAGCGGCGAAAGGCGATCGAATGCGATCCCGCCAGAGGCGATGCCAAGACCTTGGCTGCGGCCGTGCTCAATCGACTTGCCAGTGGATCGGCTTAAAACTGCCGCCATTGCTGTCCAGCGCCGAACAGGCGGTCAGCCCGATGATCAGGTCCATGCGGGCCTCGAACACGATGCGGTCGCCGGCCTTGCTGATCGGCGGGAGCACGCGGATCTTGCCGGAATCGCCATCAACCGGGACGTTCATGAAGCAATTGAAGGCGGTTGGGATCATGTCCTCGCTCACCCCAAAGGGCGCTAGCGCCTCGGCGAGATTGCCGAAGCAGCCGCGATGGCGCGGCTGGTCGGGGTAGAAATGGTCGAACGTCGCGTAGGAACAGGGGGTGAGGAGGAAGTCGTGCGTGCCGACGTCGTCCTCGACGATTGCGAGCATCGGGTTCGAGCGATTGGAATAGAGGCTGTGGCCCTTTGTCAGGCGGATGGTCTCGGCATAATCGAGCGTCCGCCCCGAGCTCAGCGCTTCGCCCAATTCGTGACGGTTGAACGCCAACAGATCGGCAACCTGGACGCCCTGCGGATCGATCACCGTCAGCCGCTGGCCGGTATCGAGGGTGAAGGCCGTGCCCGAACGCGGCGCGATCTGGTTGATCAACGCTCCGGCCCGGCGGCGGCGGTGCGGCCACTGAACGGGCAGCGCCAATCATCGCTGACCAGCCGGCCGCTATATTGGCGCGCGGCCGAGACCTTGCCGTGATCGGCGAGCATTGGATTGGGGCTTCCGGCAATGGCCGCATCACGTTCCATGATCGTGTCGCGCATCGTGGCGAAGCGGCCCTCAGCGCGCAAGCGCTCGAACTGGTCGTGGAGGTTAAAGACCATCGCCGGCACCGCCAAGCGCCGCGCCGGCCGGCTGGCGCGCGGATGAAGGCCGACGACGAAAAACGCCTCGCCGCCGAAGCTCATTGCGAAATGCGGGTCGTCGGGATCGTGGGCGACGCGCGGATCGGGTTGCTGGCCAAGCCAGTCGTCCTTGTCGCTGAGCGACTGCAAGCGGTCCCACAAGCGCCGTTCGAACTCGTCCTCGGTGGACGGCGCGCCGTCTTCCCACATCACCACCAGCGACTGGAACGGCACCGGATCGGCGCGATAGTCCTTGGCGATTGCGTGGAGCGAGGGGAGGACGCGCAAATCGTCCCATGCCGAGCGGAAATCGCGCCCGACGACAAAGCGAATCCCGCCGCGATTCAGCGCTGCTTTGGCCCCGACGCATGGGAAGTCGCGGCGGGCGACAAAGTCGCAGAACTGAGTCGCGAGCGGGTGCGCGCTATCGTCGGCTTGGATCAGCATGGCAGCATAACGAGCCGTAGGGAGACTGGTTTCGTTGGGCAACCGACATACGGCCTTTTTGCCCACCGGGTTGATCGGCGGTCGAAATTCGCTATAGGCGCGCCTTCGCATCGCTTGCGGTGCACTCGTCCGAGACAGTCGCTGAGGGTTTTCCTCTTAATTTGCGGCCGAGACGGGGAAACGGAATTGACAGCCTGACGGAACGCTTTGTGCGCCCACTGGCCGACGATCCCCTACCCCACGGACAAATCGCGCTTGGCGACCTCAACTGGGGTTGCCCGGCATTTGTTGAATCTCGATCGGGGCGTTCCCGGTCGAAACTTTGGAGTTGGCATGGATCGTTCGCAAAAAGCGGATCTGGTTGCCGAGCTGAAGAGTGTCTTCGCCGAAACCGGCCTGGTTG
>JBDSEL010000150.1:0-22623 GCA_039920065.1 Sphingomicrobium sp.
GCGAAAGGAGGTGATCCGATGTCTCATGGTTCAGCACAGAGGTCGGAGAGGGGTGTTCGCGCGCTTTAGTCGCTGACGGACGGCCACCACCTTCGGCCGCTGACCATGTCGAAGGGTGCCGCTGCGCAGGGCGTGGCGGCGCCCTTTTACATATCGGCATTGGCGAATTTCCGCCGCTGGCTTTTGACATTCCTTGGGCGCATGAAGGAACCGTTACGGGACTGAAGTGTCTTTTGCTTACGCACAACAGGGAGTGAAGTATGGCGAAGCCCTCCAAGAAGAAATCGTCGACCAGGAAGACCACCAAGTCTTCGTCCAAGGCGAAACCGACAACCACGCAAAAACTGGCCAAGGCCGCGATGAGCAAGGAAATGCTCGCCGCCGGTCTGACCGCCGCAGCCGCGGCGATCGCTGCCAGCCCCAAGGCGCGCAAGGCTATTCGCGATGCCGGCCTCGATGCTGCGGACACCGCCAGCAGCGCGGCGTCGAGCATGATGACCAGCGCGACCAAACTTGGCGCTCTGATCGCTGAAGCCGTGGCTGACGCCGCGCAACGCGTGATGAACAGCAAATGGGTCGATAGTGTCACTGGTTCTCCGCAACCGGCCAAGCGGTCGTCGTCGGCGAAGAAGTCGACCACCGCCAAGAAGGCACCAGCCAAACGCAAGACCGCGGCCAAGAGCGGAGCAGCCAAGGCAAGCACCACGACCAAGGCCAAGAAAGCTCCGGCCAAGCGCCGCAAGGCGCCGCCGAAGAAGAAGCCCGCAACCACCTAAAGCCTCAGCAATCGGCAGCGCCGGTCCCGGAATTCTCGGGGCCGGTGCTGTCGTATCTGCCAGCCGCGACCTAGGCGGCGCGGTCCTCGAACTGCAGCCGGGCGAGGCGGGCGTAGAGGCCGCCGCGCTTGGTCAGTGCGGCATGCTTGCCTTCCTCGACGATGCGCCCGCCGTCCATCACCACAATCCGATCGGCGGCGCGGACAGTAGCCAGGCGATGGGCGATGACGATGGTGGTGCGATCGGCCATCAGCCGGTCGAGCGCGTCCTGGACCAGCCGCTCACTTTCGGCATCGAGCGCGCTAGTGGCTTCGTCGAGCAGCAGGATTGGTGCGTCGCGCAATAGCGCCCGGGCAATGGCGATGCGCTGGCGCTGGCCGCCGGACAAGCGAGCGCCGCCTTCGCCCATGAACGTTTCCAGGCCTTGCGGAAGCTTGCGCAGGAATTCCTCGGCATTGGCGTCTCGCGCGGCAACCCACAGATCGTCGTCGCTGGCGTCCCAATTGCCGTAGCGCAGATTGTCGCGCGCCGTCCCGGCGAAGAGCAAGGTTTCTTGTGGCACCATGGCGATGCGCGCGCGGATGTCGGCTGGATCGGCGTCCTTGAGGTCGACCCCGTCCATCAGCACTCGGCCGACCTGGGGATCGTAGAACCGCTCGGCGAGCTGGAAAATCGTGGTCTTGCCGGCGCCCGACGGGCCGACCAGGGCCAGCCGTTCGCGTGGCTTGACCGCGAGGTTGAAGCCGTCGAGCGCGGACACCTCGCGACGGGTCGGATATTGAAAGCTTACGTCCTCGAACGTTAGCTCGCCGCGCGCTGGCGAGGGCAGCGCCACCGGCACAGCGGGGGCGCGGATATCGGGTTCGGCCTGGAGCAGCTCATTGAGCCGTTCCGACGCGCCCGCCGCGCGCAGCAAATCGCCATAGACTTCGCTCAAGGCCCCGAACGCGCCCGCCAGCAGGCCGCCGTAGAGAACGAAGGCGGCTATGGTCCCGCCGCTCATCCGCCCGGCGCTGACGTCGACTGCGCCTTGCCAGATGATCATGGTGATCGAGCTGAGCAGCAGGAAGATGACAATCGCGGTCATCAGCGCCCGCACCAGCATCCGCTTTTTGGCGGTGGCGAAGACTTTTTCGACCGACTGAGCGAAGCGCGAGGTCTCGCGTTCCTGCTGGCCGAACGCCTGGACGATCTTCATCGCGCCGAGCACTTCGCTGGTGACCGCGCCAACATCGGCGATGCGATCCTGGCTCTGGGTCGAGATGGCGCGAACGCGCCGGCCGAGAATGGCGATCGGGGCGACGATCAGCGGAACGCCGAGCAGCAGCATCCCCGCCAGCCGCGGCGACAGCGCGAACAGGATCACCAGACACACCGTGCCCATGACCAGATTGCGCAGCGCAACCGAAACTGTGGTGCCGACGACCTGCTCGATGATGGTAGTGTCGACCGTGATCCGACTGGTGATTTCGGCCGGTCGGTTCTCCTCGAAGAAACCCGGCGACAGGCGCAGCAAATTGCGGTGCACTGCGAGGCGAATGTCGGCAACGGTTCGCTCGCCGATCCACGACACGAAGTAAAAGCGGGTCGCAGTGGCGAGGGCCATTACGCCCACCAGCAGCAGCAGATATTCGAACCAGCGGGCGATGTCGCCGGGGGAGCCGTTGGCAAAGCCCTTGTCGATGATCAGCTTGAATGCATAGGGAACGCCCGACGTCGCTGCGGCAGCGACGAGCAGGGCCAGCGCGGCAATCGCGATATGGCCTGGGTAACGAAGCGCGAACGCCCATACCATGCGAAGGTCTTTGAGCGATCGGCCCTTGGGGCGGTTGGGGGTCGTGGCCATGGTCGCGAGGCCCTAGCAGTGTGTCCCGCGTGCCTCAATTGCCGCACTGCAGCTTTTGCAATGCAACATGGGCTTGTGTTGGGGGTTGATGGCGCACACAGTCGGCGTTTCCGGCCCGTTTCTCACGAGGTTCGATGCTTTACGACGCTTATGAAATGCAACGCTCGCTGCTGACTGGCGCGAGCAGGCTTGCCGGTCTCGGCGCGGGCTGGCTGACCAACCCCACGAACCCCTTTGCCTATAGCTCGATGGGGCCGGTGGTCGGCGCTAGCCTGGAAGTGTTCGCGCACGCCTCGGCACCGCGCGGCAAGCCGACATTCGGCCTCGACAGCATCAAGATCGGCAAGAAATTGGTCGCGGTGCGAGAGGAGGATGCGCTGGCCAGGCCATTCGGCAATCTCAAGCATTTCGTCAAAATCGGCGCCAAGCCCGGCCCGCCATTGCTGATTGTGGCGCCGATGAGCGGCCATTATGCGACCTTGCTGCGCGGCACGGTCGAGCGGATGCTGCCCGAGCATGACGTCTTCATCACCGACTGGGCGGATGCCAAATTGGTGCCGCAGAGCGCGGGTTGCTTCGACCTCGACGATTATATCGATTATCTGATCCAGTTCCTCGACCGCATCGGCGAGGTGCGCGGCACCCGCGCCCACGTCATCGCGGTGTGCCAGCCGTCGGTTCCGGCCTTTGCAGCGACCGCGATCATGAATGCCGAAAAGTCGCAGTGGCGGCCGCGCACGCTGACCATGATGGGCGGACCGATCGACACGCGCAAAGCGCCGACTGCGGTCAACACGCTGGCGACCGAGCGTTCGCACGCCTGGTTCAAGCAGAATGTCATCGCTACCGTGCCGATGATTTATCCGGGGTCGGGGCGAAAGGTCTATCCGGGCTTCCTCCAGTTGGCCGGCTTCATGACCATGAACCTTGGCGGCCATCTGATCAGCCATTGGGAGATGTTCAAGCATCTCGTCGTCGGCGACGAGGAAGGCGCGGAGGCGTCGCGTAATTTCTACGACGAATATCGCTCGGTCTGCGACATGACCGCCGAATTCTATCTGCAGACCGTCGACAGCGTGTTCCAGCGGCATTTGCTGCCCAAGGGCAAGCTCAAGCACCGCGGCAAATTGGTCGACCCGGCGGCCATCACCGATACCGCCTTGCTCGCGGTCGAAGGCGAGCGCGACGACATTTCCGGACTTGGCCAGACCAAAGCCGCGCTCGATCTGGCGACCAAGCTGCCAGCTTCGCGCAAACGCTATCTAATGGCCGCCGAAGTTGGTCATTACGGCATATTCAACGGCCGCAAATGGCGCGAACGGATCGCTCCGGTGGTCGAGGATTTCATCGCCGCCAACGGCTGATTGCCGCCTTCCCGGATTTTGCTGCCTCCCGCGCGGTCGCACCGCTATAGCCGGTGACAATCAAAGAGGAGAGGGTCATGACGATCGAGTTTGGACGGCGCGAATTTCTCGGTGGCGTCGCCGCCGCCGGTCTTCTCGGTGGTTGCACCGCGCCCGCAGCGTTCCTGCCCCCGGCACTCACTGGCGCGCCCGATCTCGCCGCAACGCTCGACACGATCGCCAACGGTATCCTCGCCGATTTCCCCGAAGTGGCGACGTCGCTGGGGATCGATACTGGCGCCCGAGCGCCCCTGGCCCACCGCTTGTTCGCCCGCAGCCTGGCCGGGGTCGCGGCGCGCGACGCCCATGCGCGCGAGCGATTGGCGGTGTTGCGCACTCTTGATCTTGCCGATCTGCGCATGCCGGCCAAGCTCGACGGCGCGGTCGCGCTGGCGGCGCACGAGATCGCGGTCGATGGCGCGGCCTTCGCGTTCGGCGACCAGATCAATCTCAACAATGACTTCGGCTATCGCAACACGCCCTATGTCGTGAACCAGATGGGCGGCGCGTTCATCGAGATTCCGGACTTTCTCGACAGCAAGGCGAGTGTGCGCGATGCCGACACCGCCGCCGCTTATGCCGACCGGGTCGATGCCTATGCCCGCAACCTCGACGGCGAGACCGAGCGCATGGCGCACGATCGCGGGCTCGGCGTGGTCGCGCCCGACTTCGTCCTCGACAAGGCGATTGCGATCGTCAGTGGCGGCGCTGCGGAAGACCCCGCCCAGTCGGTCATCCTGACCTCGTTCCAGAAAAAGCTGGCCGCAGCCAACCTCGATCCGGCGATCGGTGGCCGGGTGGCGGCGTCCCTGCGCGAGCGGGTCCAGCCGGCGTTGATGCGCCAGCTTGAGGAGCTTCGCCGCCACCGTGCGGTCGCGACCCACGATGCCGGTGCATGGCACTTCAAGGATGGCGATGCTTATTACGCCTGGGCACTGCGCGCGGCGACGACCACCAACCGCACGCCCGACGAAATCCACCAACTCGGGCTGGAGCAGGTGCGCGCGATCCAGTCGCGGATGGACGCGATCATGCTCAAGCAGGGGATCACCGGCGGTACGGTCGGCGAACGGATGGCTGCGCTTGGCCGCCGCCCCGATCAGCTGTTCCCAAACACCGATGCCGGGCGCCAGCAATTGCTCGCCTATTTGAATGGCCAGGTCGCCGCGATCCGCCCCAAACTGCCCAACGCGTTCGCGACGCTGGTTCCGGGCAAGCTTGAGATCGTGCGCGTCCCACAATCGATCGAGGCGGGTTCGCCGGGTGGCTATGCGGCGGCTGGGACAATCGATGGTTCGCTCCCCGGGCGTTATTATATCAACCTGCGCGATACCGCCGAATGGCCAAAGTTCTCGCTTCCCACGCTGACCTTCCACGAAGGCATTCCGGGGCACATCTGGCAGGGCGAATATGCCAATCGCGCGCCGCTCATCCGGACTTTGCTAGCGTTCAATGCCTATTCCGAAGGCTGGGCGCTCTATGCCGAGCAGCTGGCCGACGAACTCGGCATGTATGACGACGATCCGCTGGGGCAGCTCGGCTATCTGCAGTCGTCGAGTTTCCGCGCCTGCCGGTTGGTGGTCGACACCGGAATGCATTCCAAACGCTGGAGCCGCGAGCAGGCGATCGACTGGTTCGTCAAGACCAATGGCGACGACGCGGCCTCTGTCACCGGCGAGATCGAACGCTATTGCTCATGGCCCGGCCAGGCGTGCGGCTACAAGGTCGGGCAGCTCGAGATCCTGCGCCTGCGCGATAAAGCGCGGCAGGCGCTCGGCCCGCGATATGATTTGCGCACGTTCGACGATGCCTTGGTCAAGGGTGGCAGCGTGCCGATGACCCTGCTCGGCAACGTCATCGACCAGTATATCGCGAACATTCAACGCGGCTAGGCGGGTCGCGGCGGCGGGCTGATGCGGTTGACGAGGCGGCGGATTGCGCGTCGCGCGGCGATCACCAGCCACAAGGACAGAAGCACCAGGATCGCGGCGACCAGAGCTGCGGCGATCGGATTGGCGATCGACAGCGCCAACAGGCCGGTGGTGGCAATATCCTCGCCGGTCGAGACGACGACATTGCTGAATGGTTCGGGGCTGGCATTGACGAGAGTTCGAGCGCCCGCCTTGCCGGCATGCGCCAGGAACGCCGCGCCGCCGCCGAGCAGGAAGCTGGCGACCTGCCACGCAGGGTCCGCGCTATCGACAATCGCCAAGCTCAGCAGAGCGCCGCCGAGCGGCCGGATGAAGCTGTGGACGCCGTCCCACAGGCTGTCGATCCAGGCGATCTTGTCGGCGAAGAATTCGGCCAGGGTGCCGGCTCCCGCTGCGCCGATTACCCACCAGCTGGAAATGACGTCGAGCTGATGGAGGTGGTCGGGCAGGTCGATGAAGCCGTAGCGCATAGCAAGGCCGGTCACGAGGGTGACGAGATACAGCCGCCAGCCCGCGAGCAGGCTGGTCGTGCTGGCCAATGCAATCAGTTCGGTCGCGCCCATCAGCCCCTAACGCCTGTTCATCGTTTCGGGTCCGTGCCCTACAGAACCTCGAACAGGCCCGCAGCGCCCATGCCGCCACCGACGCACATCGTGACGACGACATGCTTGACGCCGCGGCGCTTGCCTTCGAGCAAGGCGTGGCCGACCAGCCGCGCGCCGCTCATGCCGTAGGGATGGCCGATCGAGATTGCGCCGCCGTTGACGTTGAGCTTGTCGTCAGGAATGCCGAGCTTGTCCTGGCAATAGAGCACCTGAACCGCGAACGCCTCGTTCAATTCCCACAGGCCGATGTCGTCGGTGCTGAGGTCGAAGCGCTTGAGCAGCTTGGGCACTGCGAACACCGGCCCAATGCCCATTTCGTCGGGCTCGGTG
Organism: Sphingomicrobium sp.; assembly: GCA_039920065.1. Taxonomy (GTDB): domain Bacteria; phylum Pseudomonadota; class Alphaproteobacteria; order Sphingomonadales; family Sphingomonadaceae; genus Sphingomicrobium. The sequence goes on from JBDSEL010000150.1 coordinate 6,892, forward strand.
CCCGCCGCTGCCATGCCGATATAGCGGCCGAGTGGAGTCAGTCCTTTGGCCGCCGCTGCGCCGGCCTCCATGACGATGCACGCCGACGATCCATCGGACAGCTGGCTGGCGTTGCCGGCGGTGATGTGGGTGCCCGGGCCAAGTACGGGCTGGAGCGCCTGCAGGCCTTCGATGGTGGTGTCGGGGCGATTGCCCTCATCCTTGGCGATGGTCACTTCGCGTTCGCTGACGACGCCGGTTTCCTTATCCTTGACCTGCATGGTGACGGTCGCGGTCACGATTTCGTTGTCGAACACACCGGCGGCCTGGGCAGCGGCGGTGCGCTGCTGGCTGCGCAAGGCGTAAGCATTCTGGCGGGCGCGATCGATGCCGTAGCGCTGCGACACGTTTTCGGCTGTGCCGAGCATCGGCATGTAGACGTCCTTGTGCATGGCGACGAGCGAGGGATCACCGCTCATCCGCATCTCGGGGGTCTGGACCAGCGAGATCGAATCCTGGCCGCCGGCGGCAACGATATCCATGCGGTCGACGATGATCTGCTTGGCGGCGGTGGCGATGGCCATCAGGCCGGATGCGCACTGGCGGTCGATGGTCTGGGCAGCGACGCCGACCGGGCAACCGGCGCGCAGCGCGACCTGGCGCGCGATATTGCCGCCCTGCGTGCCCTGGGTCAGCACCGCGCCCCATACGACATCGTCGATCTCACCGGCCTCAATGCCCGCGCGCTCGATCGCCGGGGCCAGCGATAGCGCGCCCAATGTGGCGCCGGGCGTCGCGTTGAACGCGCCGCGATAGGCCCGGCCAATGGCGGTACGGGCGGTCGAAACAATCACGGCGTCGCGCATCTTACTCTCCCTCAAACCACGAAATAGCCAAGCCACAAAGCCGTCAGCGCGGGCTTGTCTTCACCTTCGATCTCTACAGAAGCTCGGTGGCGGATCAAAACCTTTCCCTCGCCCTTGTCCTCGACACTGTCGAGCACGAAGCGGCCACGGACCCGCTTGCCCGAGCGTACGGGGGCGAGGAAGCGGACCGAGTCGAAGCCGTAGTTGATTGCCATTTTGAGGCCGAGCGGCATGATCATGCCTTCCGCGCCCATGCGCGACAGCAGCGACAAGGTGAGGAAGCCATGCGCCACCGTCCCGCCAAATGGGGACTTGGCCGCGGCGGCTTCATCGACATGGATGAATTGACGGTCCTCGGTCGCGTCGGCGAATTGGTCGATGCGGTGCTGGTCGATCGGGATCCACGACGACAGGCCGACTTCCTCGCCGATTCGGGCGCGCATTTCATCGAGGGTCGCGAGAATCAACCGCCCTTCCTCGGCGCCGCTCCGGGAGTCCCGGGCAGCGGCCGAGCATAGGGCATGACCATCGTGCCGTCAGGGGCGGCGGTAAAGGTGGTCTGCGTCGGATAGGCGAAAGCGATACCTTGCTCATTGAACAATCGCAGAATGCCAATGAGGATCGCCGATCGGTTGAGCGCGCGACGGTCGAAATCGCGGCTGCGGTCATCGTAAACCAGCTGGAATTCGACCGCGCTGGCGCCGAATGCGCTGACTGCGCAGCGCACCATGCGGACGCCTTTTTGCGCCGCGACGATGGGTGTCAGGATTTCACCCATACGCTCGAGCTGGTCGGGGTCGGTTTGATAGGTGACCCCAAACGGGAGCCAGATGCGGTGGACCCGGGCCTCGTCGATATTGGTCAATTCCTGCTCGAGCAGCTTGGTATTGGCCATGATCACCATTTCGCCGGTGCGCGAGCGGATGCGAGTGGTCTTGAGGCCGATGCGCTCGACCGTGCCGGTGGTGCCCCCGGCATCGACCCTGCCGCCATAATTGATCATGTCGCCGCGCCGGAAGGGACGGTCGAACAGAATCGCGAGCGCCGCGAACAAATCGGAAAAGATGCCCTGGGCGGCAAGGCCTATGGCGATGCCGCCGATGCCTAGGCCGGCAATCAGCGTAGTGACATTCACCCCGAGATTGTCGAGGATGACGACCAAGGCGAAGGCGAACACCGTCACGCTCACCAGCACGCGGATGATCGAAATGGCGTTGCCCAGAGTCGATTCGCTCGGCTCCTCGCCGACCCGGCTCTTGAACACGCCGATGATCAACTCGCGCGCCCAGATCGCGCCTTGAAGTGCGGCGGCGATGATGAAGAAGATGTGCGCCGCGTTGTCGAGCCGAGCTGGCATCGGCGCATATTGAACGACGATCTGGATCGCGGTGGCGACCATGAACAGCAATTTGGTCTTGGCCAGAACGGCGCCGATGACTCCGCGCCAATTGGTGCAATCGGGGTGTTTGGCGAGGATCCGGTGGCCGAGCGCGCGCATCAATAGCATCAAGCCGACGATCGCCGCTGCGACCGCTGCGCCAAGCATCAAGCCATCCAGATGGGCGATGATCCATTCCACGACACTCTGGCCGCGGCGAATTGGGTCGATGTCGGCGATCATTTGCGCCTCATGGCGGGGAGCGAGTGCCCGATCAAGGCTCAGGCGGCTTTGCGGCGGCTCCGGCGCGACTTCCTGGCGAGATAGTCGATCAACGCGACCTCGGCCGACGACAGCCGCTTTTTGGCGCGCGGACGCTCAAGGCCATCCAGCGGATCGCGCGAATCGTCCTTGACCGCGTCGATCAGAACGGGGTGGACATAGGCCTTGCGGCTCATCGCCTCGGTATTGCCCAACGCATCGGCGACCGGCTCGATCATCGTCTTGACCGTGATCCGCGCGTCGCCTGTCTTCTTGAGCAATTGCTCCATGGCGATGACGCTCGCGCCCCAGGTGCGGAAATGCTTGGCAGTGAAATCGCCGCCGCTGGCTTCCTTGATATAGGCGTTGACGTCGTTCGAAGAGACCGGCTTGGGCTCGTCGTCCGCGCCGAGGTACTGGAACAGCATCTGACCGGGCAGCTCCTGGCATTTCTTGACTACGCGCTTGAGATGCCCGTCGGTCAGCGACACTTCGTGGACAATGCCGTGCTTGCCGGCGAAGCGCATAGTCAGCTTGCTGCCCTTGCGACGCAAATGGCGCATCCGGAGCGTGGTCGCGCCAAAACTTTTATTGTCTCGCGCATATTGTTCGTTGCCGACGCGGATATGCTCCGAATCGAGCAGCCGCACGACCGCCGCGAGGACGGTGTCGCGCTCCATCTTGCGGCCCTTGAGGTCCTTTTCAACCCGACGGCGCAACTTGGGCAGCGCCTTCCCGAATTCCTTGAGGCCATCGAATTTGGAGGCGGCGCGTTTGGCGGTAAAATCGGCGTGGTAGCGATATTGCTTGCGCCCGCGGGCGTCGATGCCGGTGGCCTGCAAATGGCCCTGCGGGTCGGTGCAGAACCAGGCGTCGACATAGGCCGGGGGCAAACCGATGGCGCCCAGGCGGTCGATCTCTTCGCGATCGGTAACGCGTTCCCTTGCGGGATTGAAATAGGCCCATCCTGTGCCCTTGCGCTCGCGCGTGATGCCGGGTTCGCTATCGTTGCTGTGGCGCATGAATGATCTCGCTGGGGACTGAAACTTCACCACTGATAAGCGCGTTGAGCGTCAGGAGTTCCCCGACATCGTCCAAGGACCGCATCTTGACCGACATGAGCCGCGCTAAATTCCTGATCATCGCCACCGATCGCTTTGAAGAAAGCGAGCTCTTCGGTCCCAAGCAAATCCTCGAGCAGCGCGGCGCGACGGTCACGCTGGCATCGCTGTCGACCGATCCCATCATGGCGACGGTTCATGACGAACCGGGCAGGAAAATTACGCCCGACCTCGTCGTCGGAGATGTCCATATCGATGATTATGACGCGCTGATCCTGCCCGGCGGGGTCGGCAATCCCGATCGGTTGCGGGGTGAGAAAGCGGTCGTCGATCTGATCCGCAACTTCGCCGCGACCGGAAAGCCGGTCGGCGCGATCTGCCACGGGCCGTGGCTGCTGGTCGAAGCCGATGTGGTGCGCGGGCAGACCGTCACCAGCTGGCCGTCGATCCGCACCGATTTGCGCAACGCCGGGGCCGAGGTGGTTGACCAGCCTGCAGTGACCAGCGGCAATATCGTTACCAGCCGCAACCCAGATGACGTCCCGGACTTTACCGAAGCGCTGGTCGCACTGGTCGAGAACAGCAATGCCGAGGCCGACCTCGCGCTCTAACGTTCCGGCAAGGTTTTGCTGTTAATCGCTGCGCTGCAACACATGGGAGTGCGGCATGGTCAATAGTGGCGGGCATATCGAGCGGCTGATCGATTTTGGAGTGGCGGGCCTATTCGCCATCGCCTGCGCCTTCCCGGCATTCATGCTGTTGCCAGCAATGGGCCAATCGGCGCTGGCGGTTGCAGGCCTGCTTGCAGTGATCGCCTTTGGCACCGCCTTGCGCGTGCTCCGGCGCGTGGACCGCAGCCCGCGTCAGGTCGTGCAGTTCGACCTTATGCCGATGCCGCAGTTCCCCGCGCTCGAGCCGCTCGAGCTTCGGCCAAGCGACGTGTTTACCCCGGCACCGACGCCCGCGCCGCAAGCGCTCGAGCTCGACGATGAGCTAACCGCGCTCAGCCCTGACTCGCGCGTCGTTCAATTGTTCGGAATCCCGAGCCAGACCACCGCGGGCGAGCTTGCGGTGCGCATCGAACGCCATCTCGCTCACCGGGATGCTCCAGTCCGAACAGCCCCCAACCAATTAGCCCCCGACGCGTCGGGCGAATTGTTCGAGGCCCTCGATCAGCTGCGCGCCAGCCTGCGCTGATCATTCGCGGATCGTCAGCGCCTCGATCCCGATTTCGACCGCTCCGTCATCCCCGACCAAGGGACCGCGCTCGACCGCGATATCGGCGACAATCCACCCCGACAGCACGAATTCGGCATCCTCAATCCCGTCGCACAGAGCGGTCGCGGCACCCTGTGCGGTTGGGCCGGTCAGACGCAATGCGAAGCGATGCCGCTCGCCCTCCAGTGTTAGCGAATGCCAATCGGTGGTCGAGACTGCGCTGAGCAAGGTGCGGTCGGGGATGAGCCCGGCGCGGGCGGCGAGCGCGCGGAACATCGCCGCGGCAGCATTGGTCATGGGCAGGCGTTTCATTCGACTCGCTCCAAATAGTCTTGGACTCGCCGGACTGTGTCGGGCCGCGGGTCGCGGCCATTGCGAAGGTCGAAGACAAACCGCGGATCGCCTAGGGCGTCTCGTCCGAAACGGGTTGGAGCGACATCACTACGGCGAAGATATTTCTCTACCTCTCGCAACAAATGCACGTGCACAAATCCTTTAAGTCTCGCGACTCGGCTGCACAGTCTTTTCCAATGCAATTCCTACTTGTCTAGGCATTTACCTATAACTATGGAGCGTCCATGCCGGACCCCAGAAAAATGATCGAGCAATTGTGCCGCGAACGCGGCGACGATTTTGCCGGCCTGTCGCGCTTGCTCGGCCGCAATCCCGCCTACATTCAGCAGTTCATTCGTCGCGGCGTGCCGCGCCGCTTGAAGGAGGAGGAGCGGCGTAAGCTGGCGCTTTATTTCGGAGTAGCGGAGGCAGTCCTCGGTGGTCCGCCCGACGCACTTGGCGAGCTTGCCGGACTGGCCGCGATTTGCCGCCACCCGGTAGTGGTGTCCGCCGGCCCCGGTGCAGTCGCGTTCGAGGAAGCCGGCAAGCCCTATTTGGCGTTCGACGAGCGCTGGCTCAAACGGCTGACCGCGACTCCGCCGGGCAAATTGTCGATCGTTCGGGTCGAGGGCGATTCGATGGCCCCAACGCTCAACCCGGGCGACGATGTGCTGGTCGATACCGCCGATTGCAACGGGCGGCTGCGCGACGGGATTTACGTCCTGCGCATCGACGATGCCTTGCTGGTCAAGCGCCTGGCGCTCAATCCGGTCAAGCGGCGAGTGACCATCCAATCCGACAACCCCGCCTAGATGGACTGGCCCGATTGTCCGGTCGCCGACATTCATTGCATCGGTCGAGTGATCTGGGCCGGTCGCCAGGTGGTGTAAGGCTGGACCTAGGGCGTGGGGCGCCGATCGACCCACCACACGGCGAGCGCGGCGACGATGCCGAGCGCGGTTCCGGCGATGATCCCGCGAATGGGGCTGTGCATGGCGATTCCGCCGATCAGCCCGGCGAAGATGGCGATGACCATCAGGAAGCCGCCGGCCTTTGTGTTGCGTTGGTCCATCGCCGGCCCTTGCCAGAGCGTGGCGACCTTGGCCATCCGCCGCAGTCATGGTGAACGGGGCGTTCACCGCATCTGTCGGGACAGTCGCAACACTGGCCCCGCTATAGGGGGGCGTGGCAATTCCCTTCATCCATGGCCGAACCTCGCTGGACGATGCGGCTGACCTGATCGAGCGTTACGGCGACAACGCCGCGCTCGAGGCGGCAATGCGCGCGACGCGCAGCCGCGACGACGGCAATGTGCTGCGCTTTTGCCACTGGCGGCAGATCGAGCGGGTGGTCGCGACCTTGAGCAGCGACGAGATCGTCGGAAGCCTGCACTAAGCAGCTGAATCCGTGGTCGACTTGGCGCGGGGAATGCAATTGCCGCACGGGTCTTTCAGACTGGCGCTGTTCAGGTGCGCTGGCTAGGTAAAGACTTCATGTCCGGGTGGGATCGCAAGAACGGCGCAGGCCGATGGTTGTGCGCGGCCGCATTAATCGCGGTCGGCACCCCCGCGAATGCCGTTCAGGCGCCTGCGGCCACGTCGCCGGATCAACCGGATTCGGCCGAACTCGATCCTAGCGCCCCACTCGAGCCCTTGCCCGACCTTGGCATCGACTGGCCCGATCTTAAGGCGGCCGACGAAGCCGATCAGCCGCCGCCGACCGAGCCCGCGCCGCCCGTTGGCGTGTCGGGGCCGGCCAAGGGCGCAAAGGCCAAGGCGGCGGTAACCGACGACGGTTCGAGCGAGCGTCGCTACATCTGGTCGATCAGCGGGCTCGACGGGCTTGGCGACAGCGCGGCGATGCTGGCCACCTTCCGCAAGCAATCGGCACTCGAAGAGGCTAATCGCAAGGCCGCCAACGTCGCCCAGATCAGCCGCCGCTCGCAGGCGGATTCCGATTTGCTCGCCGAGATCCTGCGCAGCCAGGGCTATTATGACGCTTTGGTCGAACCCGATATCGAAGGGTCGGGGACTGCGCTCGAGGTCGTGCTGATCGCCGAACCCGGCGCGCAATATCGTTTCTCGGCGGTTGAACTGCCTGGCCTCGACGCCGCCGGCGCCGAGGACGCCGCCAAATTGCGCGCGGCCTTTGCGGTGAAGGAGGGCGATCCGGTCATCGCCGAGGATGTCATTGCCGCGGGCGAAGCGCTGACAATCGCTCTCGGCGAAGAAGGCTTCGCCGGGGCCAAGGCCGGCGAGCAGGACATCGTGATCAATCACGAAACGCACCTCGCCAGCCTGACCCTGCCAGTGACCCCGGGGCCAATCGCCCGCTTCGGCGCCATTCGAGTCACCGGCGAACCGCCGTTCGATGCAGCCCACGTCGGAATCATCGCCCGCTTCGCCCGCGGCGACCAGTTCCGCCGCTCCCGGGTAGACGATCTGCGCCGCGCCTTGCTCAACACCGGGCTGGTCGCCAATGCCACGGTCACGGTGGTGCCGGTCGACGGCGGCCGTACGGTCGATGTCGCGGTCGCTCTGGAGCCTGCGCCGAGCCACACGATCGCTGGCGAACTTGGCTATGGCACCGGCTCCGGGGCGCGGCTCGAAGCGAGCTGGACCGACCGCAATTTCTTCAACCCCGAAGGCGCGCTGACCTTGCGCGGCGTGGCCGGGACGAGCGAGCAGCTGGCCGCGGTCCAATTGCGCCGAAGCAATTTTCGAATGCGCGACCAGACGCTCAACCTCCAGGCGCTTGCCAGCCACGCCAATTATGACGCCTATGAAGCCAGAACGATCAAGCTCGCCGGCGGGATCGAGCGGCAGAGCAATTTCATCTGGCAGAAGAAATGGACCTGGACCGCGGGCGCCGAATTGCTCGCAACCGACGAGCGCGGCGCGTTCGACACCAGCGGCGTCAAGGACACGCGGACTTTCCTCATCGCCGCCCTTCCGGCCACCCTTGGCTATGACGGCAGCGACAATCTGCTTGATCCGACGCGTGGCTTTCGACTGTCGGGCCTGCTCAGCCCCGAAATCTCGGCTCATGGCGGCAAGTTCACTTATGCCCGCACCCAGATCGACACCAGCGTCTATCATCCGGTCGGCGACACCATTGTCCTCGCCTCACGCATGCGCCTGGGGACGATCATTGGCGCGGGCGCATTCGACATCGCCCCGTCGCGGCGCTTCTATGCCGGCGGCGGTGGCTCGGTCCGCGGCTATGGCTACCAGCGGCTCGGTCCCAAGGACATCGACGGCGATCCGACCGGTGGGCGCGGCCTTGCCGAATTCGCACTCGAGGCGCGTATCCGGCTCAAGCAATTCGGCGGCAATTTCGGCGTGGTGCCGTTCGTCGATGCGGGTTCGCTGACCGACGCAAGCCTGCCAGATTTGACCAAATTCAAGTTCGCGGTCGGGCTGGGTGTGCGTTATTATTCCAGCTTCGGACCGATCCGCATCGACCTTGGCGTTCCGCTCAACCGCGAGAAGGGTGATGGCCCGGTCGCGGTCGCGGTCTCGCTGGGTCAGGCCTTCTAAGCGATGGCCGACAGCGTCATCGTCAAGGAGAAGGCAGGGTCAGCCACCCGGGTCACCGTCCGCAGCGATTGGCGCTCGCGCCTCCTCAATGAATTGCTGGCGCTGTTCATCGCCTTGCTGGTCGTGCTTGCCGGCGCCCTCATCCTGCTCGACAGCTCGCCGGGCCACCGCTTCGTCGTCGATCGCCTGGCCCAGATCGAAACCAGCTCGGGCCTCAAGTTCAAGATCGGGCGCATCGAGGGGTCGCTGTTCGGCAAGTCGGTACTGCGCAATGTCGCCATCTCCGACCAGCGCGGAGTTTTCCTGACCGCGCCGCGGATCACGCTCGACTGGTCGCCGGCGGCGTGGCTGTCGAACGAACTGGCGATTGACAGCGTCACCGCTGAGCAACTCGACCTGGTGCGGCTGCCCGCGCTTCGACCGAGCACCAAGAAGGGGCCGCTGCTGCCGGGCTTCGACATTCACATCGGCGAACTGCGCGTCGACCGGCTCAACATCGGCAGCGCGGTCGCCGGCCAAGCGCGCAGCGGCCGGCTTCAGGGCAAGGCGGACATTCGTTCGGGCCGCGCGCTGGCCGAACTCTATGCGATCCTCGACCAAGGCGGGGACCGCATCGCCTTCAAGCTCGACGCCGAGCCCGAACGTGACCGCTTCGACCTCGATGCCCGGGTCCGCGCGCCGGGCAATGGCGTGATCCCGGCGATTGTCGGGACACGGCGCGCCGTCGCGCTCGACATACACGGATCGGGCAGCTGGACCCGCTGGCGCGGCCAAGCGGCGCTCGATTTGTCGAACCGCCCCGCGTTCCGCCTTGGCCTCGGCGTCGACCAGGGCCGTTACAAGCTTGCCGGTCAATGGGCGCCGGCGCAGTTCCTCAAGGGGCGATTCCACCGCCTGACCCAGCCAATCGTCAACATCCGCGGCGACGCCAGTTTCGCCAATCGCCGCCTCGATGGTCAGCTCGTCGCAAGCTCGCCCGAGGTGCGCGTGGCGGCGCGCGGGGTGCTCGATCTGGCCGACAATGAGTTCGACAATGTCCGCGTGGGTGTCGATCTGGTTAAACCCCCCGCTTTGTTCATCAACATGAGCGGTAAGAATGTTCGCCTGGCGCTGACCCTCGACGGGCCGTTCGCGACCGCCGATTATTCCTATCGCCTGACCAGCGACGGCGTGCGCTTCGACAACACCGGCTTTGTCGGCTTGCGCGCCGAAGGGCGAGGGCGGCTGTCGAACTGGCCGATGCGCGTACCGCTGCGGCTTACCGCCAAGGCGATTACCGGCATTGGCGACGTTGCCAGCGCGATCCTCGCCAACCCGCGTATCGAAGGCTGGCTCGCGGTCACGCCCAAGCTGGTGCGCGGCGAGAAATTGACGCTGACCAGCGCTCGGCTCAACGGTCAGCTGTCGTTGCTCATCGACCTCGTCAGCGGCCGCTTCGAAGTCGCGCTATCGGGCAATCTCAAACGCTATCTGATCCCCGGCCTCGGCGTTGTCGACATCGTCACCGACGTGAAGGTCGTGCCCGGTCCGGACGGCAAGGGCAGCATGGTCACCGGTACTGCCAAGGCGTGGGTGCGGCGGCTCGACAATAGTTTCTTCAGGGATTTGACCGGCGGCCTGCCAAGTCTGTCGACCAACCTTTCGCGCGGCCGCGACGGCGTGGTTCACTTCACCAATCTCCAGCTCTTTTCGCCGGCCCTGCGCCTGTAGGGGGCGGGTCAGCGCAACCGCGACGGCACCTTCCATATCGTCGCCAGCGGCCGTCAATCCAAATATGGTCCGCTCAAGGTTACGCTCGACGGGCGGATCGAGCGTCCGCGGGTCGATCTGCTCCTTGCCAGCCCGAACAAGGCGCTGGGTATCACCAACATGCATCTCCTGCTCGATCCGATTGCGGCGGGCTTCAATTATCGCGCGAGCGGCGGATCCAAGCTTGGGCCGTTTACCAGCAACGGCCAGATCCTGCTGCCGAAGGGTCAACCAACGATAATCGCCATCGCCGCACTCGATGCCGGCGGCGCCCATGCCCGAGGTAATTTGCGCTCGGACCCGGGCGGCTTCACCGGGCAGCTCCAGCTGACCGGCGGTTCGCTCAATGGCACACTCGGTTTTGCTCCGGTCAATGGCGCGCAGCGGATCGACGCGCATTTGACCGCCAACGGGGCCAGCTTCCCCGCCTTTGCGGTGCGCAGGGGGCGGATCGACGGGACCATCATTCTCGACGATGCCCACACCAGCATCGACGGCGTGGTCAACGCCAAGGGGGTCGAAGTTTCGGGACTGTCGCTGGCCAGCCTTAGCGCCAATGCCAAATTGGTCGATGGGTCGGGGCAGGTGCGCGCCGCCTTTGCCGGCCGGCGCGGTGCCGCTTTCTCGTTCACGACGCTCGCCGACGTCTCGCCCGACCGTATCAGCCTGACCGGCGAGGGGCGGATCGAGCGCACCCCGCTGGTGCTCAAATCGCCCGCGGTCCTGACCCGCAGCCGCGATGGCTGGGCGCTTGCGCCGACCGCGCTGACCTTCGCCGGCGGGGAGGCAATTGTGTCGGGACGCAGTGGCTCGCGGCCGGCAGTTCACGCCGATGTTCGCGCCATGCCGTTAGGCGTGCTCGACCTGTTCTGGCCCAATCTCGACCTTAGCGGCGTTGCCACTGGCAAGCTCGATTACGAATGGGCCGGTGCGCGCTCGGGCCGGATCGACCTCAAGGTCAAGGGGCTCAGCCGCTCGGGGCTGGTGCTGGCGTCAAAGCCCGTCGACGTCGCGCTGGCAGCGGTGGTCACCGGCGGCAATGCGGCGTTCCGAGCTGTGGCCGGCACCGGCGGGACCATCCTTGGCCGTGCGCAGGGCCGGTTTTCGCCGATGGGCAGCGGTGCATTGATCGCCGAACTGATGAATGCGCCGATGTTCGCGCAGCTACGCTACGCCGGTCCCGCCGACACCTTGTGGCGCCTGTCCGGCAATGAATTCATGGACTTGAGCGGACCGGTCGCGATCGGCGCGGACGTTCGCGGGCGCCTGTCCAATCCGCAGATCGCCGGCTCGATCAAGGCCCAGAATGCGCGCCTCGAAAGCGCAGTCACCGGAATGGTGATCGAGGGGCTGACGACCGATGCGCGCTTCTCCGGCTCGCGCCTGATCTTCAACCGGATCACCGGCACCACTCCGGGCAGCGGGACTGTCAGCGGCTCGGGCTCGGTGACGTTCGCCGGCGGCGCGACCGCGCTCGACCTCAAATTCGACGCTGCCCAGGCGCTGCTGCTTAACCGCGATGACATCGCGGCGCGCGTCTCGGGGCCAGTCACGATCAAGTCTGACGGCCACAATGGCACGATCGGCGGCGCGCTCCGCCTCGACAAGGGCCACTTCCGCCTTGGCCGCGCCACGGCGTCGAGCGTGCCCAAGCTCAACGTCCGCGATGTCGGCCTCGACCCCGATGAAGTGATCGAACTCGCCGACCTTCACCCGTGGCGGTTGAACCTTGATATCAAGGGCAGCAATCTGACCGTCACCGGGCTTGGCATCGACAGCCGTTGGCGCACCGACCTCAAGGTTGGGGGCTATGCCGACGCTCCGACGCTGAATGGCCGGGCTGAGCTGGTGCGCGGCGACTTCGATTTCGCGGGGCGCAATTTCAAGCTCGATCGCGGGGTCATTCGCTTCGCCGGGGAAAGCCCGGTCAATCCGCAGCTCGACATTCGTGCGGTGGCCCAGGTCCAGGGCCTCGACGCCAGCGTCAATGTGCGCGGCAGCGGCCTGGCGCCCGAAATCACCTTCGCCAGCACGCCGCCGCTGCCGCAGGACGAATTGCTGTCGCGGATCCTGTTCGGCACCTCGATCACCAATCTGAGCGCGCCCGAAGCCCTGCAATTGGCATCGGCGGTGGCTGCGCTTCGCTCCGGCTCGGGCAGCCTCGATCCGATCAATGCGCTGCGCCGCGCGGTCGGTCTCGATCGCCTGCGCATCGTCCCGGCCGATATCGCGACCGGGCAGAAGACCGGCATTGCGGCGGGCAAGTATATCACTCGCAAATTGTTCGTCGAAGTGGTCACCGACGGTCAGGGCTATTCGGCGACGCGAATCGAATATCAGATCACTCGCTGGCTCTCGGTCCTGTCGACGATTTCCACCGTCGGCCGCTCGAGCGCGGCGGTGCGCGTGTCGAAGGATTATTGACGAATGCCGTCGTCATTGCGAGCTTAGCGAAGCAATCCAGCAACGCGCACGGGATTGCTTCGTCGTTGCGCTCCTCGCAGTGACGGCAAGAGGGGGAAATTCGAATGAGCTGGACGCATCGCAAGGTTATCGTCGCGCGCGAGGACATGCCGGAGGAGCATCGGCTCAAGCAGACCTTGTCGTGGCCGCACCTGGTCGCGCTCGGGGTCGGAGCGATCGTCGGCACGGGAATTTTGACGCTGATCGGGGTTGGTGCCGGCAAGGCCGGACCGGCGGTGATCCTCTCCTTCGCCATTGCCGGGGCAATCTGCGCTGCCGCAGCTTTGGCCTATGCCGAAGTCGCGACCATGATCCCGGCATCGGGGTCGGCCTATACCTATTCCTACGTCGTGTTCGGCGAACTGATCGCGTGGATGGTCGGGGTCGCCCTGATCCTCGAATATACGTTGGTGGTGAGCGCGGTCGCGGTCGGCTGGTCGGGCTATGCCGCGGGCTTTCTCAAATCCATGGGCGCCGGCCTACCCGATGCGTTGATCCAGGGACCTGAGCTTGGCGGGGTCGTCAATCTACCCGCCATCTTCATCATCTGGGTGGTGGCGGGGCTGCTGATGGCGGGCACGCGTGAAAGCGCCACGCTCAATGCGGTCCTGGTGGCGATCAAGATTGCCGCTCTGGCGCTGTTCGTCGCGGTTGCGCTCCCGGTGTTCGACAGTTCGCACTTCCAACCGTTCATGCCGTTCGGCTTCCCCCGCAGCGGACCGTCGGGGAGCGAGGTCGGGGTGATGGCCGCGGCAGCGATCATTTTCTTCGCCTTCTACGGGTTCGATGCGATCGCTACCGCTGCCGAGGAGGCCAAGAACCCCAGCCGCGACCTCGCCATCGGCATCGTCGGGTCGATGCTGGTGTGCGTCCTCATCTACATGGTGGTTGCCGCAACAGCGATCGGCGCGGTCGTCGTCACCGGTTTCGCAAGCAGCCCCGAGCCGCTGGCGCTGATCCTGCGATTGATCGATCAGCCGTGGGCGGCGCAAATCCTCGGCGCGTCGGCCGTCATCGCGCTGCCGACGGTGATCCTCGCCTTCTTCTACGGCCAGAGCCGGATTTTCTTCACCGTCGCCCGCGACGGCCTGATGCCCAAAAGCCTGGCGCGCGTATCGAGCCGGGGAACGCCGGTACGGATCACCATCTTTACGGCGCTGGTGACCTCGATCTTCGCCGGGCTGATTCCGCTCGCCTCGATTGCGGCGCTGGCCAATGCCGGAACCCTGGCCGCGTTCGTCGCGGTATGCGCCGCAATGCTTGTCCTGCGCCGCCGCGAACCCGATCGCGAGCGCAAGTTCCGGGCACCCGCGGCGACCCTTGTCGGCCTGTTCGGAATTCTTGGCTGCCTCTATCTGTTCATCAGCCTGCCCAACCGCACACAGCTGTTTTTCGTGATCGCCCAGGTGATCGGGATCGCATTATATTTCATCTACGGCGGACGAGCAGCGGCGAAGGCCCGGTCACACGCCGGTGGCTGACGGAGTTACTGCCCGCCGACGGCTCAAGAATATCGTCGGCGGCTCGGCGGGCAATCTCGTCGAATGGTTCGACTGGTACGTCTATTCGGCGTTCGCGCTTTATTTCGCGCCGGCGTTTTTCCCCGCCGGCGATGCGACCGCCCAATTGCTGCAGACCTCAGCGATCTTCGCGGTCGGGTTCATCGTTCGGCCGCTCGGCGCCTGGGTGATGGGCATGTATGCCGACCGCAGGGGCCGCAAGGCCGGGCTCAGCCTGACGGTCAGCATGATGTGCCTGGGGTCGCTGATGATCGCGCTCGCGCCGACCTATGCGCAGGCCGGGGTGATGGCACCGCTGGTGTTGCTCGTCGCGCGCCTGATCCAGGGCATCAGCCTGGGCGGCGAATATGGCTCAAGCGCGACCTACCTCAGCGAAATCGCCGACCGTGACAACCGCGGTTTCTGGTCGAGCTTCCAATATGTCACGATCATCGGCGGGCAGCTGATCGCGCTGGCGCTGCTGGTGTCGCTGCAATTCTTGCTTGGCGAGCAGGCCATGCTCGACTGGGGCTGGCGGATCGGCTTCGCGCTCGGCGCGGTCCTCGCGGTGGTCGTGTTCGTCATTCGCCGCCGTCTTGACGAGACGCTGAGCTTCGAGAAGGTCAAGACCAAGAGCGATCGCATCAAGTCGAGCGCAAGCAATTTATTTCGCGACCATCCGCGCGAGGCATTGTTGGTGATTGCGCTGACCGCGGGCGGCACCGCCAGCTTCTATGCCTACACCATCTACCTCCAGAAATTCCTCGCTAACACCAGCGGCTTCGACAAGGCGACCGCATCGCAGATCATAACCGCGGCGCTGGCCTGCATGCTGGTGTTGCAACCGTTCGCCGGGAAATTGTCGGATCGGATCGGGCGGCGGCCGATGATGATCTTCTTCGGCATTGGCGCGACGTTCCTGACCTATCCGATTTTTAGCGCGCTGGAAGGCGTCACCAGCGTCGCCGCGGCCTTTGGCCTGTGCATGCTCAGCCTAGTGATCGTCACCGGCTACACCTCGATCAACGCGATCATCAAGGCCGAGCTGTTTCCGGCCCACATCCGCGCGCTCGGGGTCGCCTTGCCCTATGCGATCGCCAATGCGGTGTTCGGCGGCACGGCCGAATATGTCGCGCTCTATCTAAAGGACGTCGGCCACGAACGCTGGTTCTACGTCTATATCAGTGCACTCGCCGCGATCAGCCTCGTCGCCTACATCCGGATGCGCGAAACCCGCACCACCAGCCTGATCGAAGAGAATTGATTCAGCGCGGCAAGGAAGCCAGCCGGTGGAGGGACTTATGGGAGGTGGGGATGCCCTCCGCCGGCCGACTCGCGGCGGCGAAAGGGCCGCCTTGACGTCAACCCTATCACGATTCGCGCGCG
>JBDSEL010000151.1:0-22937 GCA_039920065.1 Sphingomicrobium sp.
CCCGACCGGGACCGGATGAACTGACATCCAGTGCAGGAGCGCGCGCTTCCTAGCGGCGGGCCGGTCGATGCGCAAGCATGTCCCGCCGGGCCAGCGGCGCCAAAAGATCAGTCGCCGAGCGCGCTTAGCCAATGCTCGACGCGGACGAATTTCTCGCGCGGGCTGCCGGGGCGGGCATTGGCGGCTTCCTGCGCCTCGATGCGGTGCCAGTCGGCATAATCGGTCGGCTTGACCCCGCGACTGTCGAGCAGGGCCGTGAGCGCATCCGAACCGCCGCGCTCGCCCTCGCTTCCGGCGGGCATCGCCACCGCGATCTGGTCGGCGACTTCGTAACCGTCGGGGCGATTGGTGCCGATCGTGCCGGTCGGGCCGCGCCGCGCCCAGCCAACGCAATACAGCCGATCGCCGATGCGCCCGGCGTCGTTGCGAAAGCGGCCCTTGTCCTCGTCATAGTCAACGCCATCAATCGGCGGGGTCGAATAGCCGATGCAGCTGATGACAAGATCGGCGGGCACCGAATAGGTTTCCCCAGTGCCGACTGCGCGGTCGCCGTCGAGCTGGGTCCGCTCGACGATCACCCGCTCGGCCCGCCCCTCCCCCTCGATCCGCAGTGGCTTGGCGAAAAAGTCGAAGTGGATCGTCTTGGCCCGTTCGCCGCAATCGAGCTCGGCAAAGCCGCGCAGCAAGGCGACCGATTTGCGCAGGCCCGGATCGAGCGCCTCGTCCTCCGCTGGCGGCGGGAAGTCGCTCGGGTCGACGACCGGGCAGGCATTGGCGAGGTGCGCCAGTTCACCCAATTCCTTGGGCGTCATCGCGACTTGGTGGAGGCCGCGGCGGGCGAGGATGACGATGTCGCGCATGCCGCCGCCCCCGAGGCTGTCGAGCGCGTGGCCGACGATGTCCGAGCCTTCGAATTCGTCACGGGTCTTGCTGAGAATTCTGGCGCAATCGAGCGCGACGTTGCCGGCGCCGATGACCACTGCCGATTTGCCGCTGAGGTCGGGGGCGAGCGCCGCGAATTCGGGGTGCCCATTATACCAGCCGACAAATGCTGCCGAGCCGATCACGCCGGGCAAATCCTCGCCGTCGATGCCGAGCGTGCGGTCATTGGGCGCGCCAGTGGCGAGGATCACCGCGTCGTAGATTTCGAGCATCTCGGCGATCGACACGTCCTGGCCCAGCGTGACATTGCCGATGAAGCCAACGCCGGCTTCCTCGACCACCTTGTCATAGCGTCGGCTGACCGCCTTGATCGACTGGTGGTCGGGGGCCACGCCGAAGCGGATCAGGCCGTAAGGCACCGGATAGCGGTCGAGAATGTCGATGCGCGCCTCGGCGCCATAGGTTTTGGCTAGCGCTTCGGCGGTGTAGAACCCCGCCGGGCCCGACCCAACCACCGCGAAATGACGCATTGACGGCCTCCCTGATGCACGAATTGCAGCCCTTGCGTCATTGCGAGCAGGGCGAAGCAATCCAGCAGCAAGGGATTGCCGCGTCGCTGCGCTCCTCGCAATGGCGAAATTTAGGTCTTGCGATGATCCTCGAGCAAGATTCCACCCTTGGCCTTGAGCGCGCCGGCGATGACGCCTGAAAACATGCCGAGCATGCCGGGCAGTGTGAAGCGCAAATGGACCTTGGTGTCCTGCACGTCGAGGGCCGCGTGGACCTGCTCGCCCATCGCCGCAATGGCGAGGTCGAGACGGTCTCCGGTCCAGTTGGACTGAATATTGCCGCCGCCCGGGATCTGGTCGGCCAGGCGATGGACGTTGTCGGCAATCCGGCGGCGGGCTTCCTCTTTGCCAAGGCTGTGGGGAAGGTCGAGTTCGATGGGCTGGCTCATGCGTGCGACATTGGGCGCATCGGGGCGCTTTTCAAGCGGCGCTGGTCGTCTATCCTGTGGTGCATGGTCGCTTTCGCCCTTCTACTCGCCGCCGCAACCGCAAGCGCAATTTCGGGCGCACAGGCGGTCGACACCACCGACAGCCTGCGTCCGCCGCCGGTGATCGATCAATATGGCCGCTGGAACCCTGGTGTCGCCTATGTCACCGCCGGCCAGGACGAGCCGGGCTTTCGCGCTTGGGTGCTGGCCGACCCGCAGCGCGCGATATACGTCAAATCATTCAACGATTATCTGGTCACTTATGGTGTTGGCGGAGTGGTGCCGACGTGGCAGCTGATCCGCACCGCCAGCGACTGGCAGAAATGCGGCGACCAGCCGTTCGAGGTGCCGCCGACGGCGCACTGGCCCAATATCGTCGCCGCCTTGCGCTACATCGGCGGGGTGGTCGAGCCGGCCATTGGCCAGGTCGAGCCGGTGTCCGCCTATCGCAACCCGAGCCTCAATGTCTGCGCGCGCGGCGCCGCAACCTCGACCCATTTGACCGGCGGCGCGGTCGATATGGTCCCGCTGAGCCCGACCACGCGCGAAGGGCTGATGGAAGGCCTGTGCCGGGTGCAATTGGCGACCGGCAGCTGGAACAACATCGGCCTCGGCTTCTACAAGGGCGTTCGATTCCACATCGATGCCCGCAAGACGCGCGAATGGGGAACCGCGGGACGGGCCGGCGGCTGGGGCTGCGAAGCTGTGCTGCGCGAAGGAGCGATGCCGTTTGTTTCGCCGGTCGTGCCGGTCATCGCCGCGCCCCCACCGCAAGCGCCGAAGCGCTAATCGAATCCCCGCCCTTGTGTTAAAGTGATAACACACCACATGGTCGGAAAAACGAGGGATTTGCATGGATCTTGAGAAACTGACCGACCGTGCGCGCGGCTTCCTGCAGGCGGCACAAACGATCGCGGTGCGCGAGCACCAGCAGCGGATCGCCCCCGCGCATTTGCTCAAGGCGTTGCTCGATGACGAGCAAGGCATGGCCGCCGGGCTGATCGATGCGGCCGGCGGCGACGGCAAGGCGGCCAAGCGCGAAGCCGATTCACTAGTCGCGAAAATTCCCTCGGTAACCGGCAGCGGCGCGACCTCGGCCCCCGGCCTCGACGGCGACACAATGCGCATTCTCGACAGCGCCGGGGAAATCGCCAAAAAGGCCGGCGACAGCTACGTCACGGTCGAGCGCATCCTGCTCGCCATGGCGCTGGCCAAGGGCAGCGACGTCGGTGCCGCGCTAGCCAGGGCCGGCCTCGATCCGCACAAGCTCAACGCGGCGATCGACAAGTTGCGCGGTGGCCGGTCCGCCGACACTCAAGGCTCCGAGGACCGCTACGACGCACTCAAGCGCTATACGGTGGACCTCACCCAACGCGCCCGCGATGGCAAGCTTGATCCGGTCATCGGCCGCGACGAGGAAATCCGCCGCACCATCCAGGTGCTTGCCCGACGGACCAAGAACAATCCGGTGCTGATCGGCGAGCCTGGCGTCGGCAAAACCGCGATTGTCGAAGGGCTGGCGCTGCGTATCGCCAATGGCGATGTCCCCGACGGGATCAAGGGCCGGACCTTGCTCAGCCTCGACATGGGCAGCCTCATCGCCGGTGCGAAATATCGCGGCGAGTTTGAGGAACGGCTCAAGGGCGTTATCGACGAGGTCAAGCAGGCGGCGGGCGACATCATCCTCTTCATCGACGAGATGCACATGCTGGTCGGTGCCGGCAAGACCGACGGCGCGATGGACGCCGGCAATCTGCTCAAGCCCGCTTTGTCGCGCGGCGAACTACATGTGATCGGTGCGACCACGCTCGACGAATATCGCAAGCATGTCGAAAAGGACGCCGCGCTCGAACGGCGCTTCCAGCCAGTGTTCGTGGGCGAGCCGACGGTCGAGGACACGATCTCGATCCTGCGCGGCCTCAAGGAGAAATACGAGCTTCACCACGGGGTCCGCATTACTGACGGCGCGATCGTCGCCGCGACGACGCTCAGCAACCGCTACATTTCCGACCGCTTCCTGCCCGACAAGGCGATCGACCTGATGGACGAGGCCGCCAGCCGGCTGCGCATGGAGGTCGAGTCCAAGCCCGAGGAGATCGAGAATCTGGATCGTCGGATCATGCAGCTAAAGATCGAGCGCGAGGCGCTCAAGAAGGAGCAGGATAAGGCCTCCCAGGACCGCCTAGCCCGGCTCGAGGAGGAACTTGCCAATCTTGAGCAGCAGTCAAGCGAATTGACGACGCGGTGGCAGGCCGAGAAGGACAAGATCAGCGCCGAGGCCAAGGTCAAGGAACAGCTCGACGCCGCGCGCATCGAATTGGAGCAAGCGCAGCGCGCGGGCGATTTGGCAAAGGCCGGAGAGCTTCAATATGGCCGCATCCCCGACCTCGATAAGCAGCTCGCCGAGGCCCAAAGCGCGACCCACGGCGCGATGCTGCGCGAGGAAGTCACCGCCGACGATATCGCCGGCATTGTCAGCCGCTGGACCGGCGTTCCGGTCGAGCGGATGTTGGAGGGCGAGCGCGAGAAACTGCTCGGCATGGAAGGTGCGATCGGCGCCCGAGTCATTGGCCAGGGAGAAGCCGTAAAGGCCGTCAGTGCCGCCGTCCGCCGCGCCCGCGCCGGGCTGCAGGATCCCAATCGGCCCTTGGGCTCGTTCCTGTTCCTCGGCCCGACCGGGGTCGGCAAGACCGAATTGACCAAGGCTCTGGCCGAATTCCTGTTCGACGATCCGACCGCGATGGTCCGCATCGATATGAGCGAATTTATGGAAAAGCACGCGGTCGCGCGGCTGATCGGCGCGCCCCCGGGCTATGTCGGTTATGAAGAAGGCGGCGTGCTGACCGAGGCGGTGCGGCGGCGACCCTATCAGGTGGTGCTGTTCGACGAGGTCGAGAAAGCACATTCGGATGTCTTCAACATCCTCCTCCAGGTGCTCGACGACGGCCGCCTGACCGACGGCCAGGGTCGGACGGTCGATTTCACCAACACGCTGATCATCCTGACCTCGAACCTGGGCAGTCAATATCTGGCGCAGCTTGGGGAGAATGAGGACCCGGCCAAGGTCGAGAATGAAGTCATGGAGGTGGTTCGCGGCCACTTCAGCCCTGAATTCCTCAACCGCCTGGACGAAATCATCCTGTTCCATCGCCTCTCGGCCAACCACATGGGGCCGATCGTCGATATCCAGCTCACGCGCCTCCAGAAGCTGCTCGACGAGCGCAAAATCCGGATCGATCTGGATGCCAAGGCGCGCGACTGGCTCGGCCACGCCGGGTACGACCCGGTCTATGGCGCTCGGCCGTTGAAGCGCGCGGTGCAGAAATATCTGCAGGACCCGCTGGCCGACAAGATCCTGGCTGGCGAGGTGCTCGACGGGACGACCGTCACCGTCACCGAGAAGGACGGTGCGCTAGTGCTTTCGACTTAGGCCGGCGGCGGACGGGCGATATCGAAGGCGACGCTGAGCCGCTCACCAGCACCGATCGGCACCACCCCGTGCCATAAGGTCGACGGGAACAGCACCAGCTGCCCCGGCTTGGGCAAAATGGTGCGGAAGGGTTTAAGGTCGAGCCCGAGGTCGGCATCGGGTTCGCCAAGCGTCAGCCAACCCTTTTGCGCCTGGTCTTCGGCGCGAATTTCATCCGGCAGTGCAATGTAGAGAGCCGAGCTAAACCAACCTTTGGGATGGACATGGTTGGCGTGGCTTCCGCCCCCGCTAAGGCGCACCGACCATGAGCCGGAAAAGCGCACTGGACCGCGCTGGGGCGACAATTGCGGATGGGCGGGATCGTGCGCGGGCAGCCCGGCGATATGCTCTTCGACGGCCTCGACGATGCCTTTTCGCAGGTGCTGGATCAGCGGATCGAGCCGGCCGAACAGGCTTTCGTGGGTCTGGGTCCCGCCGCGCAGCGACTGGGTCAGCGGCTGGACTCGCGCATGGTGAAAGGTGCGCAGCTGCGCCGCAAGGTCGCCGAGATCGGGGATCCGGTCAGTGAGGTCGTAGACGCCGACAAGCCCTTCCTGCCCCTCGAGCCATTCGGCGCGCGGATCGCCGGTCAGCCGCCAGGCGGTCGCCAGATAGGGCCAGAAATGATCGGGATCGGCGCTGGTGCGCCAATGGTCGGCAAGCGATGCGGCTTCGTCGGGACGACCGGACTGGAGGAGGAAGCGCGTGCGGCGAAGCTGAACCGAACTGTCGGTCGACACGGCGAGGCCATCGAACAACGGCTCAGCCTCGACCAATCGCCCTTCGTCGGCCAGTGCATAAGCCTCGAACGCCGTCAGGAAAGCGCGTTCGCCAAGCACGCTGCGACCTTCGGCGACCAAGCAATAAACCTTGTCGAACTGGCGCGCGTGGAGCAGTGCGGCGAGCTCGTCGCGCCACAAGGGCTCGGCGATTGGATGCGCCAGGCGCGCTGCGGCGTAATTGCGGGTAAAGCCCTCGGCATCGCCGCGTTCCCAGCGCAAGTGGCTGGCGATCGCGAGACCGCGCGACCAGCTGGGAACGTCCGCGAGGACCTGCTCGACCCCCTGGATGGCGACGTCGGGGTGCCCAGCCATGACCAGGGCCGAAGCCATGCCTGCAAGAACCTCCAAATCGCCCGGTGCCAATTGCCGCGCGCGCATGAATTCATCGATCGCAACCAGACCGGCGTCGAGCTTGGTCAGCGCCAGCGCGTGGGCGATCTTGGGGTCGTTGGGCGCGAGAGCGGCGGCACGGGTCAAGCATTGCAGCGCCGCCTCCATATCCTCGACCGCGCGATGGAGCAGGCCCCACATTTGCCACACCTGCGCATCGGCCGGGAACTTGGGAGCCTCGCGGGCGAAGTCGCCAAGAACTTCCTCTTCGCGCCACGATCCGAGTGCGTCGACGCCATATTTCACCAATGCCCGCGCGGTCGGGAAACTGGGCTGTGCGGTGTTCACCGGACCAGCTGATTGGGTAGGTCGAGCGGGATCGCGAGATGCTCGGCGAGGTCGCGGGTCCAGACGCCGGTCCATTCGATTTCGGGACCGAAAGCGCGGTTCACTTCCTCGGCGTCGCGGCGGCGCTGATGGTCATCATAAGCGCGGCCGCTATCCTTGGAATGGCGGTTGAAACGCGGATCGCTGGCGACTTCGGCGGGAGCCCAAGCGGCCTCGAAAAACGCTCCCAGCGCGGTCATTGCGTCACCGCGTTCGCCGAGCAAAGCGTCCATCGTCAAACTGCGGAACTGGTCCGGGCGCTGCTTCAGCATATCCGCGAATTCGCAATGCTGGACGAGCCAGGCCAGCGCTGCCGCCTGCAGATCGGTCAATTCCCACATATCCTCCGGCGTAAAGCCGGTATCGAGATGGCGGGTGCGCGCGACGAAGGCGTAGAGGCGGCGGTAGATGATGCGCCCTTGCGGACCGCGCTTGGCGACCGCACGCAGCAGATCCTCGACCGACGCCTCGAGCGCGACTGCGCGCATTTGCGGGAAGCGCTCGGCAATCTGCGGCATCAAATTATTGGCGCTATTGCCGGGCTTGATCACGACCTGCTCGCCAGCGCCAAACGGTCGGGACAAGAGCGCGACCGCCAGCGCCAGCAACTCGCCCACGTCTTCGCCGCGCGAGAAGCGGGCGCTTATTTGGTTCAAGATGATCGGCTCGGCCAGGGCCATCGAATGGCCCGGCTGATCGAGCACCCGCGCCAGCAGTGTCGAGCCGCACATCGACGAATGGAATATGAAGCGCGGCGGTGCGGCGGCAATCGGCCGCGCGGCGACCAATGCGACGGGCAGATCGGCGGTGGCCGTGCCGGCGGGCAGAAACTTGTCCTCAAGGTAGCGCAACCGCTGATGGTCCTCGCGCGGCAAATGGACGAAGCGGATCGTGGTCGCGTCTTCGCTCAGGCGCAGCGGCAACCATTGAGCATCGCCAAGCACGGCATCGAGCGAAGGTGCGGCTGCAGACACGTCAGAGGCTCCCGGTGAGTGGGGGCGCGCTGGCCAGGGCCGCGGTAATGCCCTGCTTCTCTACGTCGCTCAGCCCGTGATGCCAGATGTCGAAAATCAGCACGACGCGCAGTTCGTCGCTGTCGTTCGAGGCTTCATGTTCGATCGAATCATCGAATATGATGAGTTCGCCCTCGGTCCACGGCCGGGTATCACTGCCAACCCGGAACCAGCATTTGTCGGGGACGATCAGCGGCAAGTGGCAGACCAGGCGGAAATTCGCGATGCCGTTGTGCGGCGGGATCAGCGTGTGCGGCTTGAGCAGGCTGAACATCGCGTTGGGGGCAACGCCGGGGATGTCCGGGCGCGGCACGCGCGCTAGCAGCTCCATCGTGCGCGGGCACATCGCCGCATTCTTCTCGATCACGCGGCCGTGCTGGAGGAGGTGGATCGCGGTCCAGTCGAGATTGTGGTTGAGCGGCTTGAACTGCCGCATCGGGATCTGATCCTGATATTGGACATAGGGCACCAGTTCGGCGCCTTCGGCCGCCATCACCGCGAGCAATTCCCCGCGGATGACGCTGGTCGCGTCCTCGATCTCGGCGAGCCATGGGAAGAAGCTGCGCTCGTGGAACTCATATTCGGCAAGCCCCGGAAAATAAAAATCGGTCGGCTCGCAATGGAAAGTGCGGGTCAGTCGCGCATTGTTGCTGACGAAGCGTTTGATCCGCGCTTGTTCGAGTGCGGTCGCACCTTCGAGTGCCGGGGCGATGGCTTCCTCGAGCTTGGCGCTCGACGTCGACTTATATTGCGCGAACAATTGTTCGGCCCGAGCAATGACCGGCTCCATCGCTGGGGGCACCGCGGTCGATCCGCGCTGAGCCAGCGCGACGCCATAGGCCTCGGCGGCACCGAGCGCGCCGACCTGATCGAGCATCCAGGCGCGCATGAACAAGGCGAAGAAGTGGAGCGGCTCCATGGCCAGCGCCTGGTCGATGATCGCCAGCGCCTTGCGCGGCTCGGCATTGGCCCGGTACAGGCTAGCCGCCTTGAGCAAAGTCTCGAACTCGGCGCCGCCGGCGTCGATCACCTGCTGCAGAAGGCCGAGCGCTTCGTACATCTGGCCGCTGGCGGCGGCGGCATCGGCGCGCGCAAGAAGATCCGTGTTCACCCGCACCACCTACAAAAGAAAAGGGCGGGCCGACTTTCGCCGACCCGCCCCAATCTTTGCAGTTGCTGGACTTAGAAGTCCACCGTCACACCGGCGAAGATGTAACGACCAAGCGAGTCGTAGACGTTCGCAAAGGTATTCGAACCGTTGCTCGAGAAGTTTGGCGTGATCGGAGGATCGCGATCGAACACGTTGTTCACGCCAAGACGCATCGAATAACGTTCGAACGCCGCGGAAAGGCTAAGATCAATGTAGTTCTGCGCCTTGATCTTGCCGACGAGGGCGTTGTCGGTCGAGAAACCCGGACCACCCCCGAACAAGGGATTGTCTTGATCGTAATCGAGATCAACCTTCGAGAAGTACCGCCACAGGGCCGAGACACTGAGGTTGCCATTCAGCGGCACGCTCACCCGGAAACGGTGACGCCATTCGGGGTTTGGAGTGCCGCATGAGTCGCCGAACAGTCCGGCGCAATCATATTTGCCGACGCTCGCCGCTCCTCCGACAGGCTCGATCACGAACTTGTCGAGATAGGTGCCAACCAAGCTGAACTGAAGCCGAGTGTTCCCGAAGATTACCGGGGTTCGGTAGTTGGCTGCAACGTCAATGCCGCGGGTACGGAGCGAGCCCAGGTTGAAGTTCGGGTTGTCAACAAAGCTCGGACCGGTGAACAGCGAGCCATCGGCCGAGCGGCTGATGCCATCGCAGAACGTCCCGTTCGCCGAGCATTGGCTCAGAACGAATGAAGCTCCCAGCGATGAAATCGTGTCCTGCACGCGAATATCAAAAGCGTCGATCGTCGCGTTGAAACCCGGCAGGAAGCGCGGCGTCAGAACCAGGCCGAGCGTGTACGAGTCACTCGTTTCCGGCGACAAATCCAAATTACCTGCAACGCGCTGGTAATATTGGTTAGCCGGGCTGGAGTCGATGCCAGCCTGAATGGCTGCAAGAGCCGTTGCCTGATCCACACCGGAACCGTTGAACTGCTGAAGGCAGTTTGCAATAACACCGCCGTTACCGGTCGTGGTGTCACCCGGGTCAGCACCGCCACCGCAAGGATCAAGCGTGCCGATGCCGAACAGAACGACCGTCGCCGGCGTGAACAGTTCGAGCACGTTTGGTGCACGAACCGCGCGGTTGTAACTGGCCCTGGCACGGATGTCCGGGGTCGGTGCGTATTCGAGGCCAACCTTATAGGCGTCCGTGCTGCCCGAGGTGTTGTACTTCGAGTGACGACCCGAGAGGCTGAGCGTGAGTTCGTGGATACCCGGAATGCCCGAAGCGATCGGAATGTTCGCTTCACCGAAGATTTCCTTGACCGTGGTGAAGCCGTCGGCGTCCTTAACCCCGTTGGGAGCGCCCGAGCCGGCGATGTCGCCGGTCAGGTTCTGCACATCGTTGCGGATCTGCAGGCTGTCCTTACGATATTCCGCGCCGATCGCGATGCCGATGCCTTCCTGGGCCCAAGGGGTCTGGAAGCCATATTCGGCACCGTTCAGGGTGACGACACCGCTAAGGATGTTCTGACGAAGATCACCTTCAACGATGTTCGGAACGCTAAGATAATTAACAGCGCCCTGAGTAACACCGCCTGGTGTGAAGATGTCGTAGGGTACGCAAAGCGGATCGATAACCGCGCCGTCGGCATTCGGAATTGCCGAACGGCAAACCGGATCGACAACACCTGGAGTGTTCGGATTGTCGATGACGTCGAGCGAGCGATTCAAACGACTGCGCGAGAAATCGCCTATGCTGTACGCCGACTGGTTTACGGCGCCATATTGGCCATAAACGTCGTACGACAGGCCACGGGTGATGTCGCCCTTCATGCCAGCGACGATACGATAGTCGGTGTGACGAAGATCGCTGACGCGAGGCCCGCCTTCAACGTTACGGCGGCCGATATAGACCGACTGGAGCGTGTTGACACCGGCATTCACACCGCAAAGAGTCGCGGCATCATTGGCGGTCAGCAACGGACTAGCGCAGTTGATGTTGAAGTCGGTGCCATAGAACGCACCGGACGGAGCAATCGCGGCGATCGAGCGATCGTTCATGAACATGGCTTCCATATACGGCTGGAAGCCCGAGCTAATTTCGTAATTAGCGAATGCACCGAGAACATAACGTTCGTCAGGGCGCTGAAAGTGATTGTACGGGTTGAAATTAAAACGATACTGATTGTCGAACGAACCCGAGGGTCCCGCCGCGTTGATCAATTCACCCGTTGCCGGATCGACGGTAAAGCTAGGACCAGTGGCACCGAAAACCGGCTGACCTCCTGAGGAGCCAGTGACCCGCGTACGACGGAAACGACCCGTGGGCGCAGTCGACGAGCCAGCGCAAATGAGGTAGCCGTTCGTCGTATCGAAGTTACCCGACAGGCCGCACGACGAGAAGTCGCGGTCGGCCTGGAGAATGCCCGTGACGTTACGATAGCCGGCATAGGCCAGAACGTGACCCCGCCGTTCGCCGCCGAGGTCAGCGCCGATGCTGACGGTGATTTCCTGCTGACCGCCGTCGATTACGTTGCCGGTCGGATAGTCAATTCCATTCGTGCCGAAGCTGTTCATCGCGTCGAGCACAAGGCTCTTGGCGCCATTATTGTGCTGGAAGAACGAGCCCTGGGCGTCAACGCGAATACCGGTGAAGCTGGTGTCCATGATGAAGTTGACGACGCCGGCAAGAGCGTCCGAACCGTAGACCGACGAGGCGCCGCCCGTGAGGACGTCGACGCGCTTGACCACCGAACCGGGGATGAAGTTGATGTCGGCAACCGGGGTTCCAACGTCGCCCGGCATCAGGCGCCGGCCGTTGATCAGGACCAGCGTGCGCTGCGAGCCGAGGCCGCGCAGGTTGACCGTTGCAATGCCCGTCGCGCCGTTGGCGTCGGTCGACGTCTGACCAGCGAACACTTGCGGCAGCGAGTTGAGAAGATCTTCAACGCGGGTGACGCCCGAGAGCTTCACTTCCTGCGAGCTGACGACCGTGACCGGGCTCGACGAGGTCAAGTTGGGCTGCGGAATGCGCGAGCCGGTGATGACGATGTCGGCGGGCGAATCAGCCGGCGTCGAATCGACGTTGGTGGTCGGAGCGACCGTGCCCTGCACAGGCGACGTGGTGGTGTCAGCGTCGAGCGGCTCTTCGGGAGTCGCGTCCTGCGCAAAAGCAGGCGCGGCGAAGAGGCTGGCGCTGACGAGCAGTGTCGTGCCCAATAGGCGCTGGCGAAGTTCGAGAGTCATAGTAACCTTTCCCCTTGCTGGCTGCACGCGCAGCCGGATCGCACAGCAATGTTTCATTGCCGAACTACCCTTGTGCATAGGGTAAGTGATTCAAAGGTGGCAATGATATGAGGGGCCTGGCAATCAATTCGGAAGCTGGCTGTCGCCAAATTGCAACAGTTGCTTGTTGCACTGTGCACCCGCTCGGTTTCACATGTCCCCCGATGCCAACGCGAATCAAGGGAACCTAGATCATGCCGACCACATCACCCAAGGCCGCACTGCTCGCACTTGCTGCGGCCGCCCTGTTGGCGCCCGGCTCGGCCGTGTCCGGACGCGAAGTTCAGCAAGGCTCGCCCAAGTTCGATAATCTGGTCAAGTGTCGCAAGATCGCCGAGCCGGTCGAGCGGCTCGCCTGCTATGACGCCAATGTCGCACCGCTCGAAGCCGCGATCGCGAGCAAGGACATTTTGATCGTCGACCGAAGCAAAGCGGAGGAGGCCAATCGCTCGCTGTTCGGATACGGAGCGTCGGGGGTTGGTCAGTTCCTCGGCCTCGGCAACCTCGATCAGATCGACAGCACAGTCGCGTCATCCGGGTTCAACGGCGACGGCGGAGTTATCGTCACGCTCGCCGACGGCAGCCGCTGGAGCCAGCAGGACGACAAGCCGATGTACGGAAGCATCGCCAAGGGCGCTGCAGTCAAGGTCGTCCGCGGAACGCTCGGCTCCTACATCGTGCGGATCAAGGGACAGATCGGCTTCAAGGCGATCCGCATCGGCTGAGCCCTAGGCCTTGCCGGCGGCGCGCTCGGCTTTGAGACTGGCGGCGGCGTCGGCATAGGGCTCCTGCCGCTCGACGCTCCAATAGACGAGTTGCTCGAGCGGGATTGCCTGGCCGGTGACCGCACAAATGACAAAGTCGCCATTGCTCAGCAGGCGAAACGTCCCATCGAGATAGCGAACCCGGGCCTCGCGGCCGCGCGGCGTCATCAGCATCGTCTCACTCCAGCGTCATCCTAATTATCGGGCGTGTCGAACAGGCCCGGCTGCGGCGCGCTGTACGGCTTTGCCGGCTTGCGCTCAACCTTGGCCGAGCCCGCTTTGGCTGGAGCGGGGCGATCGCCGTCATCGACCGTCGCCGCCACTTTGCCGTCGCGGAAGCGCAAGTGGATCGCCCCGGCGGCGCGCGCCTGAGCGCTTTGGGTCAGGGTCTGACCATTGCTGTCAGTAACTCGAACGAACCCGCGTTCCAGCGGCTTTTCGGGATGCGCGAGGCACGCCAGCCGCCACAATCCTTCCAGCTTATCGCGCGACGCGCCCACGCGCTCGCGCAAGCCATCGAGCCTCAGCCGCGGGGTGACGAGGTTGAGGTCCCCACGCGCACTCGCCGCCCGCGCTCCAAGCGAGCGCGGCAGGCGCATGGCGAGGTCGTCGGCGCGCTGCGCCAATGGCACAAGGATCGCCGATGGTTCGGGAAAGCGGCTGGTAACGACGTCGAACCGCTCCTTCATCCGGCCAGCGATGCGCGCCAGGCAATGGCTTGCGCGATGCTCCAAAGCGCCAAGCAGTGCGCAAAGTTCGGCCCGCACCGGGACCGCCATCTCGGCCGCCGCAGTCGGCGTCGGGGCGCGGCGGTCGGCGGCATGATCGATCAGGGTGGTGTCGGTTTCGTGGCCGACCGCGCTGATCAGCGGGATCGACGATCCGGCTGCGGCGCGGACCACGATTTCCTCGTTGAAGGCCCACAAATCCTCGACCGAGCCGCCGCCCCGAGCAACGATAATCAGATCGGGCCGGGGCGATAATTGGGCCATGCCGCGAATGGCCGCCGCGACCTTGTCCGCCGCGCCTTCGCCCTGCACCGGCACCGGCCATAGGATGACGCGCGACGGAAAGCGGTCGGCGAGCCGGTGGAGGATATCGCGGATGACGGCGCCGGTCGGCGATGTCACTACCCCGATCAGGCGCGGGATATAGGGCAGAGCACGCTTGCGGGCCGGGTCGAACAAACCTTCGGCGGCGAGCGCCGTGCGCCGCTTTTCGAGCAAGGCCAGCAGCGCTCCCTCCCCGGCCAGCTCCATGCGGTCGATGACGATCTGATATTTGGAGCGCCCGGGATAGGTCGTGAGCTTGCCGGTCGCGATGACTTCGGCCCCGTCCTCGGGCGCGAACGCCAGGGCGCTGGTGCTGCCGCGCCAGATGACCGCGTCGATGTTCGCGCCTTCGTCCTTCAAGGTGAAATAACAATGGCCCGAGCCAACCCGCTTGAAGCCCGAAATCTCGCCACGCACCCGCACCCCGCCGAATGCATCCTCGATTGAGCGCTTGAGCGCGCCCGCCAATTCGCTGACGCTGAGCGGCGGTGAATTGTCGCCCTCGGCGACACTCGCTAACAGGCCGGAACGCGGATCATCGGGGACATTCATGGACATTCTGCTTTTGGGTAGTGGCGGGCGCGAAGATGCGCTGGCGTGGCGACTTAGGCAATCGCCGAGCTGCGAGCGGCTGCTCGCCATGCCTGGCAATCCCGGCATCGCCCGCTGGGCCGAGTGCGTCGCTGGCGATCCGGCCAATCCGGCGGCGGTCGTCGCTCTGGCTCAGGCCGAGGGGATCGAGCTGGTCGTGATCGGCCCCGAAGCGCCGCTTACTGCCGGGGTCGCGAATGCCTTGCGCGCCCTGGATATTGCGGTGTTCGGCCCCAATGCCGACGCCGCCCAGCTGGAAGGGTCGAAGGGCTTCACCAAAGACCTGTGCGCCCGCAATGCCATCCCGACGGCTGCCTATGTGCGGGTCGAGACGGTCGCCGATGCGCTTGCCGCACTCGACCAATTCACGATCCCTGTGGTGGTCAAGGCCGACGGGTTGGCTGCGGGCAAGGGCGTGACCGTCGCCATGACTCGCGCCGAAGCCATTGCGGCGATCGAGGCGGCGGGCGATTCGCCGTTGGTGATCGAAGAATTTCTGGACGGCGAGGAAGCCAGCCTGTTCGCCTTGTGCGACGGCGCCAAAGCGGTCGCGCTGGCCAGCGCTCAGGATCACAAGCGCGTCGGTGAGGGCGATACGGGCCCCAACACCGGCGGCATGGGCGCCTATTCCCCTGCCCCCGTCCTGACCTCCGAATTGCAGCAGCGGGCGATGGACGAAATCGTGCTTCCGACCGCCCGCGCCATGGCGGCGGCGGGGATGCCGTTCAACGGCGTGCTCTATGCCGGGCTGATGCTGACCGCCGACGGACCCAAGTTGATTGAGTATAATGCCCGCTTTGGCGACCCCGAATGCGAAGCGATCATGCCGCGCATCGCCGACGATTTCGCCGAAATGCTGGCCCTGGTCGCGCTCGGCCGGATGGACGAGTTGGGCGAGATCGAGCTTGAGCCCGCGACGACCATGACTGTGATCGTTGCCGCCAAGGGCTATCCGGGCACTCCGGCCAAGGGCGGTGTCATCGGTGGGATCGAGGCGGCGGAGGACGATGGCGCGATCGTCTTCCAGGCGGGCACCCGCCAGCAGGGTGACCAGATCGTGGCCAGCGGCGGGCGCGTGCTCGCGGTGACCGCGGCCGGCGCAACGCTCCGCGATGCGCGCGACGCGGCCTATGCGGCGGTCGACAAGATCGGCTTCGGCGACGGTTTCCATCGCCGCGATATCGGCTGGCGCGAACTCGAGCGGCGCCAACTCGACGGAGACGGCGCATGATCCCGTTGTTAGACTATCTGTGGCCGAGCTTGATTATCGGCGCGCTCGTCGGGGTCGTTGCCGGCCTCATCCTGTGGCGGCGATCGCTGGTCGGGATGCAACGCAACCTCGCGTTCGGCACAGCTGGACTGGCGGCGATCGCTGGCTTCTTGCTGTGGAGCGGCCCGTTCGGCGCTGCCGACCGCTTCATCAACGCGGTCGAAACGCCGATCCGCCAGATGCTGGTCCATTATGAGATGAGCCAGGTGCGGGCGGAGTTGCGCCACGCGCCGCTGCGCCGGCAGATATTCTATCGTGGGCCGGCGGACGAGGTTCAACGCACCGAATTGGTCCGCATGGCCGAGGAATCTCCAGGGATCGCAAGCGCCACCTGGAGCCCCAAGGTGCGCGCCATTCCGATTGTCGTCGAAGGCGCCGCGGTCGCCTTGCTCGGCCTGTTGCTGGGCCTGCTCATCGCTTATCTGCTGGACGTCAGACGTCGCAACAACGCCGAATGGAGGTGGTAGTATGGAGATGCTGCTGATCGAATATTGGTGGGCCATTCCGGTCGCGCTCATCGCTGCGATCCTGCTTTACCTGCTGCTCCGCCCGCGCCAACGGGTGACCCTGACCGACAGCGCGCCCATTCGCCCGCACATGGCAGCACTCGCGAAAAGCGAAGGGCGCGGGCTAGCCGCCGAAGTGGCCGCAGCCGCCAGCGACGTGTCGGGCGAAATCATTGGCGCCGACGTTCACCGCAATCTGGCGAGCGGCGGTAGCGGGAGCGACGACCTGGTCCGCTTGAAGGGCGTTGGGCCGAAAATGGCGCAATCGCTCATCGCCTTGGGCTTCACCCGCTTCGACCAGATCGCCAAGCTCAACCCCACGGCGCTCGACCGGCTCGACCAGCAACTCGGCGCGTTCCGCGGCCGGTTGGCACGCGACCGGGTGGTCGAGCAGGCCGACTATCTGGCGCGCGACGACCGCGACGGGTTCGAACAGAAATTCGGCAAGCTCTAGGGCTCGCACCTGATGCCTAGCCGTCGTCAGCGCCGGCTTCCTTGCGGCGCTTGGGCGGGCTGACGATCAGCTTGTCGATCGCGCGCCCGTCGAGATCGACGATCTCGAACGTCCACTGGTCGTGTTTGAACTTCTCGCCGCATTCGGGGAGATGCTTGAGC
Organism: Sphingomicrobium sp.; assembly: GCA_039920065.1. Taxonomy (GTDB): domain Bacteria; phylum Pseudomonadota; class Alphaproteobacteria; order Sphingomonadales; family Sphingomonadaceae; genus Sphingomicrobium. The sequence continues at coordinate 17,051 of JBDSEL010000151.1, forward strand.
ACCGACAAAGCGAAGCCCGCGACCGTCGAATAATCGCGGTCGACCGGGAGCAGCATGCCGAGCCGATCGACGAGGATGTCGGCGCTTGCAGCACCCGAGACGAAGAAGCTGCCGTCCTCGCGCTCGACCACCGGCGGCTCTTCGCCATGTTCGACATCGTGGGCGAAGGTGCCGGCCAGCGCAGCAAGGATGCTGCCCGGGGTGACTATGCCTTCGAGATGGCCATATTCGTCATGTACCAGCGCCAGCGGCACATCGGCCGAGCGCAACACGACCATGGCGTCCATCGCATCCATGACGTCGAGGATGACCGGTGCGGTCTTGCACAATTTCCCGAGGTCGAGCGGCTCCCCGCGCAGGTTCGCGGCCAGCAGGTCGCGCGTCTGAATGACGCCGACGATATTATCGATCGATCCGGCGGCGACCGGTATCCGGCTGTGCGGCGTTTCCAGTACCGCCTCTCGCAGTTCCTCGGGCGAGGAGGCGACGTCGATCCAGTCGACATCGATGCGCGGGGTCATCACTTCGCGCACCGGCCGATCAGCCAGGCGGACGATGCCAGAGATGATCGCCCGTTCGCTCTCCTCTAGCACGCCAGCGGACTGCGCTTCGGCGACCACCAGATGCAATTCCTCGGCGGTGACGTGGCTGGTCGATTCGCGTTTGAGCCCGATCAATCGAAAGAAGGCGGCGCTGGTGCGGTCGAGGACCCAGACGAATGGTGCGGTCGCACGCGATAGCCAACTCATCGGACGCGCCATCAGCACCGCGATCGGTTCGGGCGATCGCAGCGCAAATTGCTTGGGAATCAACTCGCCAACTACGAGCGAGATATAGGTGGTGAACACGATTACGATGCCGAAACCGGCGGTGGTCGCGGTTTCAGGGTCGACCCCAAAATAATAGTGCAGCCGCTCCGCTGCGGGGGTGCCAAGGACCGAACCCGAATAAGCGCCGGCCAGAATGCCGATCAGCGTGATGCCTATCTGGACGGTGGACAGGAACCGGCCCGGGTCGCTCGCCAGCACAAGCGCGCATTTGGCACCGCGGCTGCCACTTTTGGCCAGGCTTTTGAGCCGCGCCTCGCGCGCGGAAACAATCGCCAGCTCGCTCATCGCGAACAATCCGTTGAGGGCGACAAGCGCCACGATGAGGACGACGTCGAGCCAGGGAAAGGGGGTCAATGGGTCGCTCATGGGCGGCGGACGCATGCTTAGCGCCATTGTTCCGTAGACCACAAGCGCGGAACCGAAATCGCACGCGCCGGTTAGGTGATCATGACCAGAATTTGGGGGTTCAATATGCACGCTCGCTTGAAACTACTGCCGCCGCTAACGCTTGGATCTCTATTGCTGCTGTCGGGCTGTGCCATGAATCAGAGCGCACCGCCGCCGCCGATGCCGCCTCCGCAATTCACTGCGCTAGGCACCACTGCTCCCTATCTCAGCGGGGATATCGTTGGTGGAACGCGAACGCGCGCAACCCGGATGCGCGGTGCGCGCGTGCTCGCGCTTCGGCCCGGCGCGGCCCCGGCTTATATGGCCGCGACCGCCGCCGAGCTTCGCCGCCAGACCGCCGGCATGGGGATCGACGTCATCACCTTGGCTAATGGAGTGCTGATTCGCATCCCCGCGACGCTGACCTTCAATTCGGGCAGCGCGACCATCGCACCGCAAATCCGCGCCACGCTGCACGAACTCGCTCGTACGCTGAAAACGCATCCGCAGACCTATGTCGATGTCTATGCCCATAGCGATTCGACCGGCAGCGATGCAGTCAACAAGTCGCTGTCGGACAAGCGTGCAGCGGCGGTCGCGGGATTCCTTGGCAGCGACGGCGTGGCCAAGGCGCGGTTGTCTTCGCGCGGCTTCGGTGAAAGCACCCCGCTCTACATTCCCGACGACAATGCCGAGAAACAGGCCGCCAATCGCCGGGTCGAAATCCGGCTTGCTCCCTATGTCGGCTAGGATTGCGGGGATCGGCGATCGGCGAAAAAGGCGCGCAATTGCGCCACTGCTTCGTCCTCGCCAAGACCACCGATAACATCGGGTCGATGATGGCAGGTCGGCTGGGCAAAGACCCGTGCGCCGTGGACCACGCCGCCGCCCTTGGGATCCTCAGCGGCGAAGCGCAATTGCTTGATCCGGGCGACGGCGATCGCGCCGGCACACATGGCGCACGGCTCAAGGCTGACCCACAGGCTGCAATCGTCGAGCCGCGCGCTGCCGAGCGCCTCGGCTGCAGCGCGGATCGCGACCATTTCCGCATGCGCGGTGGGGTCGAAGCTGGAGCGCATTTGATTGCGGGCTTCGGCGATGATCGAATCGCCGCGCGTGATGACCGCGCCGACCGGGACCTCGCCGGCGGCCGCGGCTTCAGCCGCAAGGTCGAGCGCGCGGCGCATCGGTCGTGGCAGCGGAAAACTCATCGCCGCCACTCTTAGGCAGGGCGCTGCGAAAACTACAGGCCGCCGACCGGCAAGCCTATTATTGGGCGTTGGTGGCAGCCATGTTGGTCTCGGCGGGCGGCACCACCTGAACCTGCGGGACCCTGACAGTCCGCTCCTTCGACCCGACCTGGACCGAGCCAGTCTCGACTTCGAATGCAGGCGCTTGTCCGCCCTTGGCGACGACTCCATTATGGGTAGCGGTGACCTCGGGCACTTGCGCCCCGCGGATCTGGTTGATGTCGATAAAGCCAGTCCCCACTCCAATGAGCAGGACGACGAGGGCGAGGATGAGAATGAGGATAATTGTCCGCATGATTTTCCAACTTTAAAAATGTTCGGGAGAAGTCCTGAATGTCGGGTATCTGACTAAAGAACGCAGTTGTCGACAGTCGGTTTCGACTGTTTCGCCTCCGTTAGCGTTGACGAAGCGGCGCACAGGGTTTAACGGGCGGCGCTTTCCGGGGACGTACGTCCTCGTTCAAATCAGGATTAGAACTATGTCGCGGGTTTGCGAGCTAACCGGCAAGGGCCGGCTGGTTGGGAACAACGTTTCCCATGCCAACAACAAGACCAAGCGCACGTTCCTGCCCAATCTGCAGAACGTGACGTTGATGTCCGAATCGCTCGAAAAGAGCGTCAAGCTGCGCGTGTCGACCCACGGTCTGCGCTCGGTCGAACATGTCGGCGGCCTCGACAATTGGCTGGTCAAGACCAATGACGAGAAGCTCAGCCTCAAGGTCCGCAAGCTGAAGCGCGAAATCAAGAAGAAGGCAGCGGCCGCGGCCTGAGCGTGGCGGGGCCGACGCGCTCCGGTTAAGACTTCGACACCATAGAGCGGCTCCCTCGCGGGGGCCGCTTTTCCTTTGGGCAACGGTCGCGAAGTGTCGGGTAGCAGACGGTCAAGTTATTGACAAATAATGTTTTTTTCTGAATAAAAGCTGCAGTCCGCGTTCAGCGTGGATTTTGTGCGTCCCCATCATAAGCGAATCACTCGGCGGGGTTCCCCCCTTTTTCCCCGCCATGGGCGGCTGCGCGATTTCGGCGCGCGCCGTTGGAGATCCCTCGCGTCGCGTAACGAGGGGGGCCCGGTGCGCGTATCTGCGCCGGGCCCAACTCTCCATCACTCATCACTCCATTGCAGCGCCGGAAATCAGCCGTCGTCGAACAGGCAAACCAATTGGTCGACCATTGCGCCGGCCAGTTGTTCCGCATCCATGATCGTCACCGCGCGACGATAATAGCGCGTTACGTCATGGCCGATGCCAATCGCGATCAATTCGACCAACGAGCGCGTCTCAATCCACTCGATGACCTCGCGCAAATGGGTTTCGAGATAGGGCCCGCCATTGGCCGAGACGGTTGAATCGTCGACTGGTGCGCCGTCGGAGATGACCATCAGGATGCGCCGCTCCTCCGGCCGGCCGAGCAGGCGCCCGTGCGCCCACAGCAACGCTTCGCCGTCTATATTCTCCTTGAGCAACCCCTCGCGCATCATCAGGCCAAGGTGCCGCCGCGCATGGCGATAGGGCTGGTCAGCCTTTTTATAGACGATATGGCGAAGGTCGTTGAGCCGCCCGGGATTGGCCGGTCGCCCATCGGTCAGCCACGCCTCTCGGCTTTGCCCGCCCTTCCAGCCACGCGTCGTGAAGCCGAGGATTTCAGTCCGCACTCCGCACCGCTCAAGCGTCCGCGCGAGAATATCGGCGCAAATCGCGGCGATCGCGATCGGGCGACCGCGCATCGAGCCTGAATTGTCGATCAGAATTGACACGATGGTGTCCTTGAAATCGGTTTCTCGCTCGATCTTGTAACTGAGCGAATGCCCGGGCGAGGCGACCACGCGCGCCAGCCGGGCGGCATCGAGCAGGCCTTCTTCCTGGTCGAAGTCCCAACCGCGTGCCTGCTGCGCCAGCAAACGCCGCTGGAGCCGATTGGCAAGGCGCGTCACCACCCCCTGAAGGCCGATCATCTGCTGGTCGAGATAAGCGCGCAGACGGCCCAGCTCTTCCTCGTCGCACAGGTCAAGCGCGGTGACCGTTTCGTCAAACTTGTTGGTATAGGCCTTGTACGTACTTTCGGGGGCGTTGGCGCGGTTTGGCCGGCCGGGAGCAGCAAGGCTGTTCTGGTCGGGATCGTCGCCGGGCACGCTGTCCTCATTGGACCCTTCGCCATCGCCGCTGTCCTGCTCGCTATCGTCGGATTGCTGTTCCTCGCCGCGCGCATCGACATCGCCGCCGGCGGGGGTCTTGTCATCCCCGTCTTCACCTTCGTCATCGCCGGCGGCCTGATCGCGATCCTCATCGCTCTCGCCGTCCTCGGCGGCCTCATCCTCGGCATTGTGATCGGTCGGCAGCTCAAGATCGGCAAGCAATTGCCGCGAGACCTTGGCGAATGCAGCCTGGTCGTCGATCGTCAGCGCGAGTGCATCGAGTTCGGCGCTGGCCTTGTCTTCGATCCATGCGCGGACGAGCTTGATTCCACCTTCGGCAGCCTTGGGCGGCACTTCGCCAGTCAGTCGTTCACGCGCAAGCAGCGCCACCGCGGTGGCCAGCGGCACTTCTTCGATCGAGCGCGCCGCAGTAATGGCATTGCCGCGCACCCGTGCCTCGGTCAGCCGTGACAGATTAGCGCGGACGCCGCTCATCGAGCGCGCCCCGAGCGCTTCGACCCGGGCCAGCTCAAGCGCGTCGAACACCGCTCTCGATTCGCCGTCCCCGGGGGTCAGTCGACGGTTGAGACCCGGGTCGTGAAAGCGCAGCTTGAGCGCCAGCGAATCCGCCGCGCCGCGCGCCTCTGCCACCAGTCGCGGCTCGAGCGCTGGTCCGGGCGAGGCTACCCGCACGGTCTTGCCCGCCTGTCCGCCGCTGTCGCTGGCCAAAGTGACATCGGCCTCGGGATCGCGGGCAATCGCCCGGGTCGCGCTGGCCAAGGCGCGGCGGAAGCGGTCGAGGTTGGCGGCGTCGGTCACTGGTCTAGGCACTTAGCGGCAAGCACTGCCCGAGTGAACGGTTGCGTTCCTATTTGGCGAAGCCGAATTTGCGCTCGAGTTCGGCGCGGGTGAAGCGCTGCTGCCCGCCTGCCGGGACATCGAGCTTGAGGTTGCCGCCGGCACGGAGTTCATAGACCCCCGGACTGACCTCCTCATACCAGGCGCCGTCGACCGGCGCCTCGTTCTGGCGCAACCAAGCCAAATAGTCGTCGAGCGAAGCGAAGCGCTGATTGATCGCGGATTGGTGGTCGGTCACTCTATTCCCCTGTGCCGCCGTAACGCCCGATGCGCCCGGCTGATTGCTGTGAACATCGCTTTGCGTCGAACCGCAAGCGGCGAGCAGCGAAGCTGCGGCGAAAAGCGCGGCGAAGAAGTGTCGTCTACCAATCATATCTCACCTTCAATCTAACCGAGATTAAGAATGTCCCGAAAAAAAACAACTATTTCAA
>JBDSEL010000152.1:0-6059 GCA_039920065.1 Sphingomicrobium sp.
GACGATCAATCGCCGCCGCGGGTCATTTCGCGGTTTTGACCCGGCCGCGCGCGTCCTGCTCCTTATTGAGCAGGTAGATGACGTAATTGTACCATTTGTCGTCGGCGTAATTGTTGCCGAGCACCGCAGCGGTCTTCTTGGCTTCATCGACCAGGCCGAGCGCGAGATCGCTTTCGACCAGCCGCGCCATCGCTTCGGGCGTATGGGTCGAAGTCTGGTAATTGTCGATCACGTCGCGGAAGCGGAAGGTCGAGGCGAGCCAATTGCCCGAGCGTTGATAGAAGCGACCGACCTCCATCTGCTTGCCGGCGAGATGGTCGTTGATGAGGTCGAGCTTGAGCCGGGCGTCGGACGCATAACGCGTTTGCGGATAGCGGCGGATCAGCTCGCCGAACGCCTGCTTGGCCGAATCAGTCGTCGACTGGTCGCGGGTGATATCCTCGATCTGCTGATAATAGCTCATCGCAATCAGATATTGCGCATAGGGCGCATCACTATTGCCCGGGTGAATGGTGACGAAGCGGCGGGCCGAGGAAATCGATTCGGTATATTTGCGCGCGAGGTAATAGTTGAACGCGCTCATCAGCTGGGCGCGGCGGGCCCAGATCGAATAAGGATGCTGGCGCTCGACCTCGTCGAACAATTTGGCGGCGAGGCCATATTCGCCGCGGTCCATCGTCCGCTTGGCCGCCGCGTAGAGCGTGTTGACGTCGCGCGCGACATAGGCCGCATCGCTCTTCTTACCGCCGCCGAAGATCGAACAGCCGGCGAGCGGAAGCGCAAGCGCGGCGGTGGCCACGAACAAAGCGGAAGGACGGGAGAATTGGAACATCGATTACCTCTTAGCGTGGGCGCAGGCCTAGTCCAAGCTGCACCGTCGAATATTGGCCTCGGCTGAACGAACTTTAGGCGACCTGGCCCTCGGCCGCATCCTTGTCGTCGGTCTTGAGGAAGCTGTCGGGCTCCAGCCCCATCCACACCAGCGCCGGCGCCGAAATATATATCGACGAATAGGTGCCGATGAAGGTGCCGAGGAGGATCGCGATGGTCAGCCCGAACAAGACTGGCGGACCAAGGATCAGCAAGACCACCAACGCCAGCATGATCGACAGCGAAGTGACGATCGTCCGGCTCAGCGTCTCGTTGAGCGACAGGTTGAGCAATGGAATGATCGCCATCTTGCGATATTTGCGCAGATTTTCCCGAATCCGGTCATAGATTACGACGGTGTCGTTCAACGAATAGCCGACGATCGCCAGGAACGCCGCGACGATATTGAGATCGACCGGAAGCTGGGTCAGCGAAAAGAAGCCAAGCACCATCGAGACGTCGTGGAACAGGGTGATCAGCGCGCCGACCCCGAACTGCCATTCGAACCGGAACCAGATGAACAGGGCGATCCCGGCCATGGCCAGGCTGATCGACAAGGCGCCGTCTTGAGCCAGCTCCTCGCTGACCTTGCCGGATACCGATTCGCCGGCACCGATGGTGGCGCTTGGATATTGGCTGGAGAGGAAAGCACGCAGCTTGTTGACCACCTCAATCGAGCGCGAATCGGGGCCGTCGGGTTTGGGCAGGCGAATCTGGTAGGTGCGGCTGTCGCCGAATTCCTGGATGCTGGCCTCGCCAACCTGCAGGGTGTCGACCTGCCGGCGCAGCGTTTCGATGTCGATCTGCTTGTCGAACGACACCCGCACCAGCTGACCGCCGACAAAGTCGATGCCCAGGTTAAGCCCGCGCACGCTGACCAAGGCAAGGCTGGCGAAGGTGAACAGAATCGACAGAATGAGCGCGATGTTGCGCACCTTCATAAAGTCGATGTTGGTATCGTCGGGGACGAGCTTGAGCAGCTTCATGGGGTTCTCGCGGCCTTAGATGTTGATCGTCCGCGGGCGCTTTTTCTGCACCCACAGGGCAACCATCATCCGGGTAAAATTGACCGCCGTGAAGACCGAGGTGATGATCCCGATCAACAGCACGACCGCGAACCCGCGGATCGGGCCGGAGCCGAAGTACATCATCAGCGCGGCGGCGATGGTGTTGGTGATATTGGCATCGAAAATCGCGGTCGAGGCTTCCTTGTAGCCGGCGGTGACCGCATCGAGCATTCGCCGCCCGCGCTTCAATTCCTCGCGGATGCGCTCGTTGATAAGGACGTTGGCGTCGACCGCGGCGCCGATGGTCAGCACGAAACCGGCGATTCCGGGCAGCGTCAGCGTGGCGTTGAACATTGCCATGATGCCGAGGATCAGCAGCGCGTTGATGAACAAGGCGAGCGAGGCATAAACGCCGAAGCGCCCGTAGGTAACTAGCATCAGCCCGATCACCGCAAGGGTCGCGAAGATCGAGGCGATAATGCCCGCGCGGATCGAATCCTTGCCCAGTTCGGCGCTGACGGTGCGTTCTTCGATTACGTTGAGCTTCACCGGCAGCTTGCCCGAGGCCAGGCTGACCGCCAGCGCATTGGCGCTGTCGACGGTAAAGCTGCCGCTGATTTGCGCCTTGCCGCCCAAAATCGGCTCGTTGATGTTGGGCGCCGACAGCACCTTGTCGTCGAGGATGATGGCGAAGGGCTTGCCGACATTTTCCTGCGTTGCCCGGCCGAAGCGGCGCGCTCCGGTGCCGTTGAAGGTGATGTCGATGACCGGCTGATTGTTCGAATCATAGCCCTGGCGGGCATCGACCAATTGTTCGCCCGAGACCATCACCCGGCGCTTGACCGCGACGAAGCCGGTGCCGTCGGCCATCGCCAGCGCTTGGCTGCCGGCGGGCGCGCGGCCCTGCGCCACCTGGTTGGGATCCGCCGATTGGTCGACCAATTTGAATTCAAGGCGCGCGGTCTGGCCGATCAGCTTTTGCAGCGCCACCGGGTCTTCGACCCCCGGGACCTGGACCAGCAAGCGGTTGCCGCCCTGGGTGATGACGGTAATTTCCTTGGTTCCGCCCGGATCGATGCGGCGGCGAACCACATCGCGCGCTACGCCCATGGCGTTCTTTAGCGCTTGCGTCGAGCCGGCGACGGTCGGGATCATGATGATCCGCGTCGAATCCTCGACCTTGACGTCCCAGTCGCGCGCGCCGGTCAACGCCACCGGCTGAGTCAGCGCGCGCAGCCGCTCGACCGCGTCGTCAAGCTGGGCCGGGTTGCGGACCATGAACGCCAGGCGGCCGGCGGCATTGGACATATCGCCAATGTCGATCCGCGGCGTTCGGCGAAGCTCGCTCGTGACATTGTCCTCCATCGACTGGAGGCGCTGCTTCTGCGCGTCGCGCTGGTCGGCCTCGAGCAGCAAGTGCGAGCCGCCGGCAAGATCAAGCCCGAGGCTGATCTTCTGCTGCGGCATCCAAGACGGCCAGTAAGGCGCCAGGCTGGTGCCGACGATCAGGCTGGGCACGGCAAGCAGCATCCCGACGAAAATCGTCAGCGAGACCAGCCAGACCTTCCAGCGCGGGAAATCGAGCATATTCGAGTCTAGTCGTTGGCCGGAGTGGTGGTCTTGGTCAGCACCGCCGACAAGGTCGACTTGACCACCTTGACCCGCACGCCGCTGGCGATTTCGACCTCGGCCTCAGTGTCGTCGACCTTGGTTACGCGGCCGCGGATGCCGCCGCCGGTGATGACGTCGTCGCCCTTCTTGATCGCGCCGATTGCGGCCTGATGGTCCTTCACGCGCCGCTGCTGCGGGCGAATCACCAGCACCCAGAAGATCGCGAAGATGAGCAGCCACGGCGCCAGGCCGAGGAGGATCGAGGAAGTGCCATCGGCGCTCGGAGCAACCTGGATGGCGGTCAGCAAAAGATTGTCGGTCATTGGGCCTGGGGGGTCTTTCATGTCGCACGGGACAGCGGCGCGGCGCCTATCACGCGGGCCTAGGCCAAAGCAAGGACGCGCCTTGCCATCGACCGCCCCCTTCCGTAGATGGGCGCCGCCGCAGCAATGCGGTCCGGTCGGGGCGTAGCGCAGCCTGGTAGCGCATCACACTGGGGGTGTGGGGGTCGCAGGTTCGAATCCTGTCGCCCCGACCATTTTTCCACAGAAAACAGAATCGCTTAGGTGGCGCGCGCCGGGAGCGTTGCCGCGCTCGCGGTTCGGCCCATAAGTTTGCTCGTGAGCCTCCGCAGGCCGTCCCTACTCGCCCACGTGAACCGGGCGCCGAATCTGCCAATGACCGCAATGGTGAAAAGCGGACATTACGCTATGCGCCGTATCGGACGCAGTCTGTCCGTCGAATGGAATGGCAAACATTGAGGCAAACTTCCCAGGTGCCTCCGCGCAATCCGTATATTAAGGCCATTTGGAAGACGAAAAAGTGTGGCGGGGGAACGCGCCCCCCGCCGTCACATTCACCAAGGCCATTCGCTGGCGTCGATCACGCCATCGTGATTTCGGTCATATTGTGACCAGGCCGTGGATCCCCAATATTCGTCGGCGCTCAAATAGCCATCGCCATTAGCGTCAAATGCGCGATAGCTCGGTTCCCAAGCGGACCTGTTGTAGGCCGTATAAAAGCCGCCGCCATACCAGCAGTTGGCATATTCGTCCTGACTGACACGGCCGTCGTGATTGGCGTCCCAATATGTGTATCCGCTGGTCCGATAGCCGTTCCACTCTGCCGTGGAGATTCGTCCATCGCCATTTTGGTCGAGCAAACCATAGGAGCCGCACGTCGCATAGGTTCTATTTGGGTCAAAGGCAGTTGCGACCGACTGGATGTCACTTCCGACACCCCTGACCGCGTTGCAGCCAGCAAGAAGAGCTGACGATGAAAGCAAAAAGACTGTCCAGGTTCGCATAGATTCCTCCATCATTTCCGAACCTCATCTCGCCCGCTCACGGTATGAGTACATTTCGAAACCAACAGGGAAACGGACGGTTCCAACTTCGAACACAGTCAGATCGCCGCACTTCATCTGCTTAAGTCGGCGGAAACTTAATCCGCCTTTTGGCCCATAGGGCGGCCGTTGCAGTCTTATGTCCGCAATGGGTGAATAGCGGACATTAGCCCGAGAGTGGCAAACGAATCGCGATCAAGTGGCGCGCCACAGGCATCCACCAAACTGAATGATAGACGTAAGAGCAAATCAGTTCCGCAACCAGCACAGCGGGGACGCCAATTTGATAAACCCTGTGGGGACGGCCTCGAGTCCAGATGTCGAAGCCAACGGCCATCGCTAGCAGCATGTTTGTCCCAGAAAATGTTCTAAGAATCGTGCCCCAATATTCGTCTCCGAAAACACGGTAAAGAATGCTCCCCCACCAACGTGCATATCCCACTCCAACAATTACGGTCGTGGCCAAGATGATCAGGCGCTTATGAGCGACAGGATCCCGTCGAGCTACAGCCAGCGCCCATGTTCCAAAAATGCCAAACCCTATGACGTAGTATAAAGGGAAGATAAGAAAGTGCAGTCCGTAATCGGGATGCTCTGCATTTAATCGCTGGTTATACAACTCTCCAGCGAGGCCTGAATAAATCATCAGCGGAATGAACAAATATCCAATCTGTCCAAGCCACTTGTGCATACGCAGTTGATTTGTTCGGACTAACGCGATTTGAAGTGACAAGAGGATCAGCCAGCCCACGAAAAGGGAAGCGTGGATTATGAGGATGAGAGGGGCTGGATAATCGGCGTTTCCGCCATATCGAGCGCTTGCTGCCGGAAAAAAGCCGAACAAAACGCCAAGCCAGCAAAATGCCAAGAAGATGGCATAGAAGCGCCGGTCCGAATGATGGAACGAAGAGAACTTCGGCCGCGGTGTCGCAGTTTCCAAAAGCCCATCCTTTCGCGAAGGGTAAGGTTGCTATATTTTTCAGTGTTCGCAATGGGTCGGCAGCGGACACTGGCGGCGAGCGTGGCTACACGCCGGGCTTCGCGCTTATCGTCCATTCCGACATCCCATAGATGGCTGCAGCAGCCACTAGAAGCACGCCCGCCAAATCCCATCTGCGGGACCGACCCCACCACATAATCCCGAAGCCGATGGCAATAACGGACAGAGGCTTTGCCGCGTGGGCAAGGTATTCCATCACCCATTCCGGATGATGGTAGCGGGTAGC
>JBDSEL010000153.1:0-10237 GCA_039920065.1 Sphingomicrobium sp.
GCGCGGCGCAAAAGATAAAGGCGTTTTTGAAATGAACTTGATCGAGACCCTGGAGCGCGAAGCCATCGACGCGCTGACCGAGGCCAACCCCGTTCCGGAATTCCGCCCGGGCGACACCCTGCGCGTCGGCGTCAAGGTCATCGAAGGTGACCGCAGCCGTGTGCAGAACTTCGAAGGCGTGTGCATCGCGCGTTCGAACAAGGGCGTCGGCTCAAGCTTTACCGTCCGCAAGATTTCGTTCGGCGAAGGCGTCGAGCGCGTCTTCCCGCTCTATTCACCGATCATCGACAATATCGAAGTCGTGCGCCGCGGTGCGGTTCGTCGCGCCAAGCTCTATTACCTGCGTGGCCGCACCGGTAAGTCGGCGCGCATCGCCGAGCGCCGCGATCCCAAGCACGAAGCCGCCAAGGCCGAAGCCAAGGCTGCCCGCGCTGCCGAAGCTGCTGCTGCCAAGGCTGCCAAGGCCGCCGCGCCGACTGCGGCTGCGGCTCCGGCCAAGGACGACGCCAAGGCCGAGTAATTGGCAGGCCTGGTTGCTGACATTCGAAAGGGCGGTCTTCGGGCCGCCCTTTTTTTGCGCCCTAAAGGACGACGGCGGTGAGGCGAGTGCTGCTGTCGGGCCCATATTGCGGCTGTGCATTGGCCGGGCGCCGGGCGGCGATCGGCTCACCCTGTGGCGGCAAGGCGAAGCCAGTGGTGATGAGCATCGCTTCGACCGGCGCTGCCGCGGCCATCTGAACCTCAACGGTCATCCCGTCGCAGGCGCGGCCCATGCAGCGCAGAACAAACGGTTCACTCGCGTCGGTCGAGTGAAGGGTGAGCAATTTGCCCGGCATGCCCATCGCGCGAATCGCTGCCGAGCCATCGATGCGCAGCGCGATAGCGTCGCCGCCGCCAAGTCCGAAGCGAAGCCGCACCCGCCGCTGCCCGCCATGCACGATCTGGCCGATTTTGGTGAGGCTCCCGCCGGGCACGTCGAGCATCGGGGCGGTCGCCAGCCAGCGCGCCCGGCCGCTATACGACAAGGTCCCGCGCCGCCACGAACCGAGCGTGGCGAACGCGGCCGGCAGGGGCGCCTGCTTGGTCCACGCCGACCAATGCGACTGGCGCTCGATATCGTCGCGGACATAATCGACGGCGAAGGCGGCGGGGCGGGCAGCGCTGGCGCGCGGCATGACCAGCGCGCCGATCCACAGGGCCAAGGCGATTGCCGCCATCGCCAGCGCCGGGCGCAGCAGCGGCTTGTCGGCGATCTCGACCAGCACTGGCAGGACCGCGAGGGCTGCAATCGCCGCCGCCGCCGCGAGCGGCCCATCGACCAGCAGGACCTCGATCGAGGCCGCAAGCTCTCCAATCATCACCAGCTGGAGCAGGATCGCCGACCAGACCAGAACTGCACGCGCCGGCGGGATGGCGATTCCGGCGAGCGCCAGTGCGGGGGCGATGAGGAAGAAGATAATCGCGCCGTGGACGAACAGCGACAGGATCGCACCAAGCCCCAGGATGAGCAGCCAGCAGGCGACGCGCAGCCGCGCCGTCGACACGCCCCGCCTGAGCCAGCCGAGAACGGCGGCCATGGTCGCGATCAGGGCTGCATAGAGGGCCAGGTAGGCGATCAGCGGGGTGGCGCGCCAATAATCGCCGGCGCGGACCATTGTGCCGAGCCAGTCGAGCGCGAAGGCCGCTGCAACGCCCGCGACGACCGCCGCGATACAGGCCAACAGGGGCCGGCCAAAGGCGCGCTCCCGCCAGCCGAGATAGAGCGCAGCGCCGAGCAGCAGGCCAAGCAGGACTTCGGCGACAACGAACGGCAGGTTGATCAACCAGCGCCCGGCGATGTCGGCGTAGACTCGCTGGCCGCCGTCGGCCGCGCCGGGCAAGGTGCGCGCGGCGGCGAGGACTTGCGTGCCCATGTGGTTGAGGCTCGCGCGGTCGAGCCATTCGACCCGGTCGCCGGGGGTGTGATAGCGGGTTTCATTGCCCGTGACGGCGAAGCTCAAGGTCCGCCAGCCCGTGGTCGCGGGGGCCTGCTTGAACACCACGACATCGGTATAATTGGGGATGAGCTTGGCGGCGTCGGCGCTGAGCGAATTGGCATAAGGGCGCGCGCTGGACGCGGCGAAGGCGGCGATCGGCGCGGCATTGGGCTCGCTGGTTTCGAACATCCACGCCGGGCCCTCGACCCCGCGCGCTTCAATATTGATCAGGCTTCCAATGCGGCTGGCGAGTGGGTCTCCGGCGGCGAAGGCGGCCGCGCCATTGAGGCCGAATTCCTCGCCCTCGTTGAACAGCAGGACGACGGGCTGCGCCGGTGGGCGGGGCATCAGGTTCGCTGCGACCTCCAGCATGGTGGCGACCCCGATGCCGTCGTCCGCCGCGCCGGGGCCGGTTGGGGTGCTGTCATAATGGGCGTTGAGCAGCAGGGTCTTGCCCGGCCGGTCCGCGCCGATCACCGCGACGATGTTGCGCGTCGTGCTGCAACTGACGGTGCGAAAGCCGGGGAGGGTGTTGCAATTGGCCGCCTCGCGCACCTCTCCTTTAAGGCCGATCGCGGCCAATTCGGTCAGAATACGCCCGCGCACAGCGTCATTGGCCGCACTGTCGACGGGGTGCGCGCGCTGGTCGCCGAGGATGGTTTGGAGTCGGCCTATGGCGCGCGTGGTATCGAACTCGCTGCCAACCGCAGGCGCAGGCGGCACCAGCAGCAACCCTTTGACTGCCAAACCACCGAGCAATAACGCCAGGATCAGCCAATTGCGCAAGGCCAAGGTCATTGTCCGCCCGCGTTTCTGACCGACTGCCATACCTCACGGATCGCGGCGGCGGTGATGGTGATGTCCTCGTCGCTAGTGGCGTGCGAACAGACCGAGATACGCATCGCCCATTGCCCGCGCCACATCGCTGGCCCGGCGAACAGCCGCGCGTCGCGCTGCAGCGCGTCGATTGTCGCCAGAGTTGCCTGGTCGTCATCGCCGAAGCGCAGCATCAACTGGTTCAGCTCGGGCCGGATCGGCGCGCTGATGCCGTCGCTACCATCGAGCAAATCGGCGAGCATCGCGGCTTGGCGGCAATTGCGCTCGACCAGTTCGGCGATGCCGTCGCGGCCAAGAAAGCGGATCACCGCCCAGGCCGGGAAAGCGCGCGCCCGGCGCGACAATTCTGGAACGAACGAGGAGGGGTCGCGCTGATCGTCGTCGGCCGGCGGCAAATAGCTGGCCGAAATGGCCATTGCCCGGCGGTGCGCCTCGGCATCGCGGATGATCGCGAAGCCGCAGTCATAGGGCGTCTGGAGCCATTTGTGGCCGTCGGTCGCCCAGCTGTCGCATTGCTCGACCCCGGCGCTGAGGTGGCGGCGTTGAGGCGCGGCCTGGGCCCACAGGCCGAAAGCGCCGTCGACGTGGGTCCAGGCGCCATGCGCGCGGGCCAACGGGACGATCTCGGCAAAGGGGTCGAAACCCCCGGTATTGAGCTGACCGGCCTGAAGCACGGCGAGCGTCGGTCCGCTCGCCTGCTTGAGCGCCCGTTCGAACGCCGACGCCTTGATCTGGCCGCGCTCGTCGGTCTCGACCTCGATCACCCGCTTGGTGCCAAGGCCAAGGTAGCGCAGCGCCGAATAGACGGTGGCATGGGCATCGGCGCCGATCAGGACGTTGACCGGCGGCGCGCCGAACAGGCCATCGCCTTCGACGTCCCAACCGGCGCGGCGAAGAACCTCGCTGCGGCCCGCCGCAAGCCCGACGAAATTGGCGACCGTCGCCCCGGTCACGAGCCCGACCGAACATTGCGCGGGCAGTCCCAGCAAATCGAGAACCCAGCGCGCGACCTCCGCCTCGACCGCTGCCGCAGCGGGCGTTGCAAAAGCATTGCCGTTGTTCTGGCCCCACGCGCTGGTCAGGAAATCGGCGGCGACGCCGATCGGGTGGCTGTTGCCGATGACCCAGCCGAAAAAGCGCGCATTGGTCATTGCCCGAAGCCCCGGAGTGGCGCGCTCGATCAAATCGGCGATGATCGCATCGGGCGCGCCGCCCTGTTCGGGCACCGGCTGGTCGAAGGCGGCGAACATCTGCGCCGGCGAGGCCACTGGCGTACGCTCGGCAAAGTCGATGCGCTGGCGATAGGCGATCGCTTCCTCGGCTGCCCGGCGCATCGCACTCCACAAGTCTTCCGCCATCGCATCCCCCCTCGCTTGCATTGACATTGCGCTTGTCGATCCTAGGTGCAAGCCAGTCATTTCCAAGGAGCTGCAACGTGGGTTATCGGGTCGCCGTCGTCGGCGCGACGGGCAATGTCGGTCGCGAGATGCTCAACATCCTGGCCGAACGTCAATTCCCGCTCGACGAAATCGCTGCGGTGGCGAGCGCGCGCTCGACCGGCGACGTGATCGACTTTGGCGACAGCGGAAAAGAACTCAAAGTCCGCAACCTCGACCATTTCGATTTCGCCGGCTGGGACATGGCGTTGTTCGCCGCGGGCTCGAAGGTCAGCCAGGCCTATGCGCTCAAGGCTGCGGCCGCGGGCTGCACCGTGATCGACAATTCGTCGCTGTTCCGGATGGACCCCGACGTGCCGCTGATCGTGCCCGAAGTGAATGCCGATGCGATTGCCGGCTACACCCGCAAAAACATCATCGCCAATCCTAATTGCTCGACTGCGCAGCTGGTGGTGGCCTTGAAGCCGCTGCATGATGCCGCGACTATCAAGCGGGTCGTTGTCGCGACCTACCAATCGGTCTCGGGCGCGGGCAAGCAGGGCATGGACGAACTGTTCGAACAGAGCCGCAATATCTTCGTCGGCGACAGCAATGAGCCGGCCAAATTTACCAAGCAGATTGCGTTCAACGTCATCCCCCACATCGACGACTTCCTCGACGACGGCTCGACCAAGGAAGAATGGAAGATGGTCGTCGAGACCAAGAAAATCCTCGATCCCAAGATCAAGGTCACCGCGACCTGCGTCCGCGTGCCGGTTTTTGTCGGCCATTCCGAAGCGGTCAATATCGAGTTTGAGAATGAGATTTCGGCCGATGAAGCGCGCGCCATTCTGCGCGAGGCGCCCGGCGTCATGGTGATCGATAAGCGCCAAGACGGCGGTTATATCACGCCGGTCGAATGCGTCGGCGACTTCGCCACCTTCGTCAGCCGCATCCGCGAAGATTCGACGGTCGAAAACGGCCTCTCGCTGTGGGTCGTCAGCGACAATCTGCGCAAGGGCGCGGCCTTGAACTCGGTCCAGATCGCCGAGCTGCTCGGACGCCGCCACTTGCGGAAAGCCGCTTAGGCTCTAGCCTGTCCGGCCTGTTGTGAGGAGGAGTGAGGCCATGCGTTCGTCTCTCTATATTGCTGCCGCCGCTCTGGCGTTGGTGTCGTGCCAGAAGGCCGGCGTAACCCCGCCAGTGACCGAGGCGGAAGCGATCAAAATCGCCGAGAGCGCCGAAGCGACCTTTACCGCCGGCGATCTCGACAAGATCATGGGCCAATATGCCAATGGCGCGGCGATGATCGATGCCGGCGACCCAAATCCCTCGACCGATCGCAAGGTCCAAACGGGCTGGGCGCGCAATTTCACCTCGATGAAGCCGCTCGATTACGAGGTCGCCAGTCGCCAGACGCGAATCCTCGGCCCCGACGCCTTCGTCACCTCGGGCATGGAAAGCTTTACCGTCGAGGCCGGGGCAGCGCGGCCGCGGGTCAACGCCCGCTTCACCGACGTCTACCAGCGCCAGAAGGACGGCAGCTGGAAGATCGTCGCCGAGCATATGTCGATGCCGCCAACCCCGGTCGCCCCGCCCGCCGGCTAGCTCCCCCTCCAGCGTCATTGCGAGCATGGCGAAGCTATCCAGCGTGACTTCAGGGATGGGCGATTTCGTCCCACAGGTCGCGCCAGTCGGAATTACCAGCCTCGATCAGCCCCAGTTTCTTGGCGCGCGACCCTCCCTTGACCTGCTTTAAGCGCAGGATGGCGGTTTCCATCGAGTGATGCTGCTCGAACCACGCCAGGATCTTGCAGCGGTATTTGCTGGTGAACCCTCCGACCACGCCCGATCGATGTTGCCACGCACGTTGGATATAAGGTTTGAAGTCACCCCGACGTAGATCGTCCCGTCGCGCTTACTCGCCATCATGTAGACAGCCGGGGATGTCACTGGATCGCTTCGCTGCGCTCGCAATGACGAGTTTCTGCGCTCAGGGCATGTCGCCCCACTCTCGCAGCAGATTCTGCTGGACGAGTTGCAGCCGCGAATAATTGAGCGGGTCCATCTTGAGCCCCTCCAGCGCCGCGACCTCGTTGAGGTCGAACAGCAGCGCGCGCTTCAAGGGATCGCGGATCTTGCTCTGGACGAAGGTGATGGCGACCAGCCGTTCGCCTTTGGTGACCGGATTGACCTGGTGGAAACTGGTCGAGGGATAGACAATCGCTTCGCCCGGTTTGAGCTTGAAGTTGACCTCGGCATCGCCGTGCTGGACGTTGAGCTCGCCGCCGTCATAGCTGTCGGGGTCGTTGAGGAAGATGGTGCAGCTGACGTCGCTGCGGATGGTCCCCGCGGGCAATTGGATGAACGCGGCATCGGCGTGCTGGCCGTAATGCATGCCGGGCTTGTAGCGGGTGATGAGCGGCGGGGCCAAGGCGGCCGGAAATGCGAATTCGAGGAACTCGGGCGAGCGTAACAGCCCGCTCCGCAACAGCGCCGAACTGCGCTCATAGGCGCCGTGGTCGTGCAACTGCTCATTGTTCTTGGCGCTCATGTGCGGGTTGGTGATGCGCCCGTCGACGAACGGCGTCGCCTCGGCGATCCGGCGGCATTCGGCGACTTCCTCATCGGTCAGGATTTGCAGCACCCGGTACATCAAGCCTCCTCGTGCCGTTCGAGCGCGCGCGCCAGCAGCGGCGATCCCGTGGCGACCTCACCGAGCATTGCCACCGCCGCCTCGATCTCCCCGCCCAGCTGGCGCGTCGCGTCGGCGATCAGCTCCGCCCGAAGCGCCGAGCTATAATGATATTCGACTGCCTTGCTATAGCGCTTGAGGAGCGGGCTGGTGGCGAGTGCCGCGACCGCCACAGGGTCCGCGGGGATCGCCAGCGCATCGGCGATGGCAGTCAGCTGTGGGCCCTTGTCGGCGAGCAAGCGGTCGAAGTCGCACCAGTGGAGGGTCGCATCGGTCCGCGTCTCGGTCAGGCCTTCGAGCGCGGTCGCGCCGCACGCCCAGCCGATCGCGGCCAGATCGGCAAGGTGCCGTGGCGCTGGCAAGTGTCCGGCGCGCCGGGCCATCAAAGCGATGCGGGTCGGGGCCAGGGCCTCCAGCTCCATACTGCTGTTCTCGCCCGCTAGGATCGACGCGATGTAGTTGCGTGGCGTCGCGGTCAGCAACAGGGCGCATCCGGCGGGTTGCAGCAATTCGGCGGCGATCTCGCTGACGAAACTGGTCGCCTTGACCAGCGCGACCTGATCGTCGGCAAAGGTTCGCGAATAAAGCGTGCGGACGGTCGCGGCGAGTGCGGCGCGACGCTCTGGCGAGATCGACAGCAGGTCACGCAACAAACGCGGCTCGCGGACCGACAGCACTTTTGGAAGTTCGCCCAGCAAGCGCGCGATGAGGGTCGATCCGACATGGCCGATATGAAAAATCCAGCGCACGTCCTCGCGCCCGCCGGCGACCGCGCGCGCAACCTCACCCTCGGGCACATCGACACTGCTGCGGTCGCTGTCGAACATCCGGTCATCGAGGAAGCTTGCAGCGCGATAATCGTCGGTGTTCATATCGACCAGCCGCATCGTCCCGGCATTGGCATCCAGCGCTTGCGCCAGCCACCGCGCATTGCCAACGATAGCGGACGCGGATGGCGGTGGGGCGCTGGACATGGCATTCCTTAGCCCGCCAGGCGGCGCAAATGGAAGAAGGTGGAGAAATGGCGGAAACGATGAGCGGCGGATGCGCCTGCGGCAAGGTGCGCTACTCCGCCCAAGTCCACAGCGACGAGGCCTATTTGTGCCACTGCCGGATGTGCCAGCGCGCGACCGGATCGGTGTCGATCGCGCTGACCAGCATCAAGCAAGCCGAGGTGCAATGGAGCGGCGAGCCCGATTGGTACGATAGTTCGGCGATTGCGCTGCGGCCGTTTTGCGCGGCGTGCGGCACATCGCTCGGGTTTCAGTTCAAGCAAGGAAGCGAGAACATGGACCTGGCCGTGGCCAGTTTCGACGACCCGTCGCGGTTCAAGCCGACCAGCCATTTCGGCGCCGAGGAAATTCACCGCGCCTGGCTCAACACCGCGGGAGTCAAGGAAGTGCGGACCGACGAATATCCGGCGCTGGTCGACAAATGGATCGCCGCGACAGGCAAGTTTCCCGGATGAGCGACGCCGCGGTGCATCGCTGGACGGCGTCCGACGGGGTCGAACTCGCCTATCATGAACTGGGCGAGGGGCGGGCGGTGATCCTGCTCCACGGCCTGTTCAGCGACGCCAATATGAACTGGATCAATTTCGGCCATGCGGCGCGGATCGCCGCCGCCGGCTTTCGCGTGATCATGCCCGATCTGCGCGCCCACGGCGACAGCGGGCGCTCGCACGATCCAGCGCATTATCCGGCCGGTGTTCTGGCCAGCGATGTGCGCGAGTTGATCGCTTCGCTGGGGCTGGTCGACTATGATCTGGGCGGCTTTTCGCTCGGCTCGCGGACGACGGTCGAGGCGGTCGGCGAAGGCGCAACGCCGCGCCGTGCGATCCTCGGAGGGTCGGGCCTCGAAGGGCTGCAAAACTGGCAGCGGCGCAAACGCTTTTTCATCGAGGCGCTCGACCTGTTCGACAGCGCCCAGCGCGGCGACCCCCACTGGCTCGCCATTCAGTTCATGAAAAGCCAGAAGGCCGACCTCGTCGCCTCGCGGCTGCTGCTCGAGACATTCGAGGATACGGATATGAAGTGGCTCGACGCGTTCACCATGCCGACTTTGGTGGTGTGCGGAAGCGAGGATCAGGACAATGGCTCGGCCGAAGATCTTGCAGCGGCCATGCCCAATGCAACCTTCGCCGAAGTGCCTGGAACGCACATGAGTTCGGTGACCAAGGCTAATTTCGGCGCTGCGATCGCCCGCTTTCTTGCCGCCTCAAACCCGTGACACCTTGACGAGATACGCGGCGCGGGTCCACTCCGCCGCCCCGAGTGAGGCTTGAAACCAAGAGGGCTGTAATCGTGAAAACCTGGATCTGTTCGACATCATTGCTGGCGATCGCGCTCGCCGGTTGCGCCACCAACGCCCCGGTCGCGGTTGCGGCCATGCCTGTTCCGCCAGCACCCGTACCCCCGGGGGTCGTCACCACGCCGAGCGCCGACGAGGCCCGCGCCTTCGTCGCCTCGGTCGAAACGGACCTGGCCGCCCTCTATAACGTCTCGGCGCAGGCGCAGTGGGTCAATTCCACCTACATCACCGACGATAGTGATGCGGTGGCTGCCTATTTTGGCACCATCGGCACCGAAAAGAGTGTCAAATACGCGCTCGACGCAGCCAAATATGCGACCGTCCCAGGGCTGGATTACGACACCAAGCGTAAGCTCGATATCCTGCGCAACGGGATCGTCCTGCCGGCGCCGACCACGTCCGGCGCAGCGACCGAACTCAATGACATCTCGACCAAGCTTCAATCTTCCTACGGCAAGGGCAAGGGCACGCTCGACGGCAAGCCAATCAGCGGCAGCGAGATTGAAAGCCAGATGGGCAATCTCAAGCACACGCCCGCCGAATTCCAGGAGATGTGGACCAGCTGGCACGACAATGTCGGCGCGCCGATGAAGAATGATTATGCGCGCATGGTGGAGATTTCCAACGGCGGCGCGAAGGAGCTTGGCTTCAACGATGTCGGCGCGATGTGGCGTTCATCCTACGACATGCCGCCCGAGGCCTTTGCCGCCGATACCGAACGGCTGTGGCAGGAAGTGAAGCCGCTCTACTTGGCGCTCCACACCTACGTCCGGACCCAGCTCAACAAGAAATACGGAACCGCGGTCCAGCCCGCCACCGGTCCCATCCGCGCCGATCTACTCGGCAATATGTGGGCGCAAAGCTGGGCCAATATCTACCCGCTCGTCGCGCCCAAGGGTGCTGGCGATGTCGGCTACGACCTCACCGCGCTGATCGAGAAAAAGAAATATAGCGACAAGGATATGGTCAAGGTCGGCGAGGGCTTCTTCAGCTCGCTCGGCTTCGCGCCGCTTCCGGCGACATTCTGGGACCGTTCGATGTTC
>JBDSEL010000154.1:0-16414 GCA_039920065.1 Sphingomicrobium sp.
CCCATCTACGCCGATGGTCGATGACGTCTATGTCATACAGCAGAAGTATGGGGCCGACATGACGACCCGGACCGGCAACACCACCTACGGGTTCAATTCGACCGCGGACGTCACCAATTCGGCGATGAAGTTCAAGGTCGGCGAGATGGCGACGCTGTTCACGATCTGGGACGCCAACGGCACCGATACGCTCGACCTGTCGGGCTATTACACGCCGTCGGTCATCGATTTGCGCGAAGGTGCGTATAGCAGCGCGGGCGGTCTCGGATCGTATAATCCGGCGCTGCTCGGACTCGATCCGGCGGCCAACAAGGCGGCGTATCTGTCAGCGGTCAACGCCTACAACGCCGGCGAGGGACTCGGCGCGCGCAGCGGCGCTTACGACCTCTATTTCGGCGGTCGCGCCGGCGTCAACGAGGGCGTTCCCTGGTCGAAGATCACCAATAGCGTCGAAGCCAACTACCTGATGCAGCAGAATATCGGCATCGCTTATGGCGCGATTATCGAGAATGCGATCGGCGGCTTCGGCAATGATCGGATCAATGGCAACCAGGCGAACAACAGCTTCACTGGTGGTGCTGGATCGGACACCTTCATCATCGCCGATTACAGCGGTCTCATCCCGACCCCGTCGAACCCTGCTGGCAAGAATGTCGTCGACACCTCGATCGACACGATCACCGACTTCACCACCGGCCAGGACAAGATCGACCTGACTTCGTTCGGAGCCGGTGCGGTTCAAAACGTGATCTACACCGGAGGCGATCTGCACTTCGACGCCAACGGCCATAGTTACACCGTGCATCTGCTCGGCGCGTCGCTGAATACCACGTCCGATATCCTGCTCGGCTAAGTCGCCGACAGCCTAAACTGTAAAAGGGCTCCGCCAGCGATGGCGGGGCCCTTTTTTAGTGCTGCCAGGCCGGCGGGTCAGGCCTTGCCGACGACACTTTCGGGCAGATCCTCACCGAACACGCGCTGGTAATATTCGGCGATCAGCGGTCGTTCGCTCTCGTCGCACTTGTTGAGGAAGCTGACTCGGAAGGCATAACCGACATTGCCGAAGATGTGCGCGTTCTGCGACCAGCTGATGACCGTGCGCGGACTCATCACGGTCGAGATGTCGCCATTGACGAAGCCGGTCCGCGAGAGATCAGCGACCTTGATCATCTTGTCGACCAATCCCTTGCCCTTGGGGTCGTCATAATCGCCCGATTTGGCGAGCACGATCTGAGCCTCGGTCGCGGCCGGCAGATAGTTGAGCGTGGTGACGATGTTCCAGCGGTCCATCTGACCCTGGTTGATCGCCTGGGTGCCATGATAAAGCCCGGTGGTGTCGCCGAGCCCGACCGTATTGGTCGTCGCGAACAAGCGGAACCAGGGGTTGGGGCGAATTACTCGATTCTGGTCGAGCAGGGTCAATTTGCCCTCCGCCTCGAGCACGCGCTGGATGACGAACATCACGTCGGCGCGGCCGGCGTCATATTCGTCGAACACCAAAGCGACGGGGTGCTGCAGCGCCCATGGCAGCAGGCCTTCGCGAAATTCGGTGACCTGCTGGCCGTCCTTGAGGACGATGGCATCGCGCCCAATCAGGTCGATGCGGCTGATATGCGCATCGAGGTTGATGCGGATCAGCGGCCAGTTGAGCCGTGCCGCGACCTGTTCGATGTGGGTCGATTTGCCGGTGCCGTGATAGCCCTGGACCATCACCCGCCGGTTCTTCCCGAACCCGGCGCAGATCGCCATCGTCGTGTCGGGATCGAAGACGTAAGTCGGATCGAGATCGGGAACCCGCTCGTCGGCCTCGCTGAACGCGGGCACTTCCATGTCGGTATCGACGCCGAACAGCGCGCGCACCTTTACCATCTTGTCGGGCGTGGCGAGCACGGTGTCGCTGCGATTGTCGGGGCTGACGTTGGGAATGTCGGTCATGGCCATCACTTAGGCGAGCCAGCGCGCAGCCTCAATGGGCAGGAACTGGGGCTTTGGGCGGCAAATGATAGAGGCCGACGACGCGATCCAGCAGCGCCCGGTCCCCGCTCCACTCGATCAGCTCATACGGCGCCTTGCCATAGAGGACAGCGGCAAGATTGGACGGCGGATCGGCGGCGATGCTGAGGTCGGGCGCGGGATGCTGGCCGCGGACGATGTCGATCGTGCCATCCCGCAGATGCCCGGTGTATCGATCCTCTCCGAACCGGAAATTGAGCTGGGCGGCGAGATCC
This sequence comes from Sphingomicrobium sp., assembly GCA_039920065.1. Classification (GTDB taxonomy): domain Bacteria; phylum Pseudomonadota; class Alphaproteobacteria; order Sphingomonadales; family Sphingomonadaceae; genus Sphingomicrobium. The sequence continues at coordinate 2,229 of JBDSEL010000154.1, forward strand.
TTGGGGCAATCTGTGGAGATCATCGTACGCATCGACAGCAGGATCGACACCCCGCTGATCGGCAAGGTCGGATCGTGCTTCGGGCTGCGCGCCGCCCAGCGGCCGAGCGATTGGACGATCGGTTCGGCCTCAAGCCCCCATTCGGTCGCTTCATAGACCTGGACGTTGGCCGGCGGCGGCAGGCGCCTTTTGACGACCAGCCCGCGTTCCTCCAACTCGATCAGGCGCTGGGTCAGGACGTTGGCACTGATCCCCGGCAGATCGGCACGCAACTGGGAGAAACGGCGCGCGCCGAGCATGAGTTCGCGCAGCACCAGCAAAGCCCACCGTTCGCCGATCAGTTCGAGGCCATGGGCGGTCCCGCAGGCATCGGAATAACCGCGCCGTGGCTCACTCTGTCGTTTACGAGTTACTATAACTAACTTCACGGTTGTAATTTATAACTTCGAGCGGCATTAATCAAGCAAATCGGAACTGAGGGAGAAAAATGGTGAGCAATTCGCGAAAGATTTTCGTCAACTTGCCGGTGAACGACCTGGAACGCTCCAAGGCTTTTTACCAGGCAATCGGGTTTCGCAACGAGGCCAAATTCTCGAACGAGGCGGCGGCGATGATGGTGTTGAGTGACGCGATCTCGGTAATGCTCCTCACTCACCCGTTTTATGCATCGTTCACTCGCAAGCCGATTGCTGATGCCCAGAATGGCAGCCAAGTGCTGCTTTGCATTTCGTGTGACAGTCCCGCCGAAGTCGATCGGATTACCGATGCTGCGGGCGCCGCCGGCGGGACGATCGACGCCTCGCCGGAAGACCAGATCAAAGGCGGGCCAATGTATGGCCGCGACTTCGAAGACCCCGACGGCCACCAATGGGCGCCAATGTGGATGGACCCGGCCTTTGCCGAACAAGGCGCCCATCCTGCCGAAATCGAGGAGGCCTAACAATGCCGATAAGCGACACTGCAGCCATCGAGATCACCGGTTTCCGCTGGGTCCCCGAATTTGCGCAAGGCGTGGTCCGCGATCTTCGCGCCCGCTGGATATTGGAGGAGGCCGGCCTCGACTATCGCGTCGAACTGCTCGGCTTCGAGCGACCGCCTGAATATTTGAAGGAGCAGCCGTTCGATCAGGTGCCGGTGCTTCGCGATGGGGATGTCCGGCTGTTCGAAAGCGGCGCGATCGTGCAATATATCGCCGAGAAGGCCCAGGTCCTTCTGCCGCCCAATCCGGCGAGTCGCTATCGCGCGATCCAGTGGAGCTATGCCGCGGTCAACAGCGTCGAGCCGGCGATCAACAACCTCGTCCTCATCGACGTATTTTACGCCAATGAAGAATGGGCCAAGCTGCGCCGACCCGGTGCTGCGGACTTTGCTCGCCTCAAACTCAAACGCCTGGCCGACTGGCTGGGCGACAAGACGTGCCTGGAGGGCGTCACATTCACTATCGGCGACCTCATGATGGTGAGCGTGTTGCGCGGCCTCAGAAGCACTGACCTCCTCGCTGGGTTCGACAATCTTGCCGCTTATGTGCAGCGCGGCGAAGCGCGACTGGCCTTCCAGCGCGCGCTAAATGATCAACTGCAAGGGTATCGCGAAAACACGCCTGAAGGAGACACCGCATGAGCTATATCGACGGCATCATCCTGCCGCTCCGCGACGAGCATCTCGACGAATATAAAATCGGCGCCGAGAAATTCGCGCGAAAGGCCAAGGAGCAAGGCGCAATCGGTTCGTTCGAAGCACTTGGCGACGGGCTCGAGCACGGCAAGGTCACCGACTTTTACAAATCGGTCCAGGCCGAAGACGGCGAGAATGTCGTCTTCTCCTTCGTCCTGTGGCCCGACAAGGCCACTCGCGACAAGGGCTGGGAAAAGCTGATGGCCGATCCCGAGATGCAGCCCGACCAGATGCCGATGCCGTTCGACGGCAAGCGCATGTTCTGGGGCGGCTTCAAACCGTTCGTGAACAGCCTGGAGATCAAGTGATGTCGAACCCCGAAGGAAGCTTCATCTGGTATGAACTGATGACGCCGGACCCCGACGCGTCGAAGGTATTTTACGACGCGGTCGTCGGCTGGACGCTATCGACGCAATCGGCGGTCCCCGGCGGCGCGGTCGACTATCGAATGATCGCCCGCAGCGACGGCGGCAATGCCGGCGGCATGCTCAAGCTCGATGCGGCAATGCAGGCGCATGGCGCGCGCCCGATGTGGCTCGGCTATGTTTACGTCGAGGATGTCGATGCGACCGTCGCGGCGATCGGCGGCGACGGTGGCAAAACCCTGATCCCGCCCCACGACGCTCCGGGCATCGGCCGCTTCGCGATGGTCACCGATCCGGTCGGCGTGCCCTTCTATGTGATGAAGCCAGTTCCGCCTGCCGATAATCCCGACGCCGCCAGCGACGTCTTTTCGGTCGATCAGCCGCAGCATGTCCGCTGGAACGAACTATCGACCACCGACCAGGCCGGAGCGATTACATTCTTCGCCAGGCATTTCGGCTGGACCCAGGACGGCGCGATGCCGATGGGCGATTTGGGCGATTACAAGTTCATCCAGAAAGATGGCGTCGGGATCGGCGCGATCATGACCAAGTCGCCGCAAATGCCGATGAGCGGCTGGACCTATTATATCGGGGTCGACGACATCGACCGCGCAGCCAGCGCGGTAACAGCTGGCGGCGGGCAAATATTGTTCGGCCCGATGGAGATTCCGGGCGGCGAATTTTCACTGAACGGGATGGACCCGCAGGGCGCCAGCTTCGGCCTCGTCGGCCCGCGCAAGACTAGAGGATTAAGCGAATGAGCGACAAAATGATGATCTGCCTGTGGTTCGACACGGGCGAGGCGCGCACGGCCGCGGAATTTTACGCCGAGACCTTTCCCGACAGCCATGTCGGCAATGCGATGCACGCGCCCGGCGACTTTCCGTCGGGGCAGAAGGGCGACGAACTGACGGTCGAATTCACCGTCCTTGGCCGCGCCTTCGTCGGGCTCAACGGCGGGCCCCATTTCAAGCCCAACATGGCGGTCAGCTTCATGGTCGTGACCGAAGACCAGGCCGAAACCGACCGCTATTGGGATGCGATCACCGGCAACGGCGGTCAGGCCAGCGAGTGCGGCTGGTGCACCGACAAATGGGGTTTTGCCTGGCAAATCACGCCGCGCGTCCTGCTCGAGGGCAATAGCGATCCCGATCCGGCCGTCGCCAAGCGGGTGTTCGACGCCATGATGACGATGCAGAAGATCGACGTCGCGAAGATCGAGGCGGCGCGCCGCGGCGAGAGCGCCGATGCGTAAGATCGTCGCCGCCGCGTTCGTCTCGCTTGACGGGGTGATGCAGGCCCCGGGCGGTCCAACCGAAGACACCCAAAGCGGCTTCACCGAGGGCGGATGGATGTTCAAGATCTGGGACGAGGGCATCGAAGAGACTCTCGGTTCGCTCTTTTCCGGTGCATACGATCTCCTGCTCGGGCGGCGGACTTACGACATTTTCGCGGCCTATTGGCCTTATGCCGAAGGCGACAATGCGCCGATGGGCAAGGCTTTCGACCGCGCCAATAAATATGTCCTGACCCGCGGCTCGCAGCCGCTCGTGTGGCAGAACAGTCATCGCTTAAGCGGGATCGAGGATGTCGCCGCACTAAAGCAAAGCGAGGGCAAAAGGATCGTCATCCAGGGTTCGTCCACGATCTATCCGGCGCTGCTCGCAGCGGGCCTCATCGACGAACTTACGCTGATGTCATTTCCGGTCACTCTGGGTCACGGGAAACGGCTGTTCGGCGATGGCACGCCGGTCGAGCGACTGACGATGACGGACCATCGGGTCACTGCCAAAGGGACCGTGATCGCGACCTACCGCCCCGGCGGAGACCTTCCCCCCTATCCAGCCGAGGCGCCGATTCCGATCACCAGCGAGCGCGAAATCGCCCGTCAGAAACGCATCGCGGAGGGTAGCTGGTGAGCGCGCTATCGCCGCTTGGAGCCGGTCTTTCACTCTTTGCCCATCCGTTCAGCAGCTATTGCTGGAAGGTTTTGATCCCGCTGTGGATGGACGGCACGCCGTTCGATTATCGCTCGCTCGACAATGCGCCCGACCAGATGGACGACCTTCGCGCCCTCTGGCCGTTCGGCAAATTCCCGTTGCTGGTCGACGATGGCGTGGCGATTACCGAAACGACCTGCATCATCGAGCATCTGCAGGCCTGCCACCCCGGCCCCAATGTCTGGATTCCCGACGGCGAGACTGGCCGCAGGGTCCGCTTCCTCGACCGCTTTTTCGATCGCTATGTCATGGATGCGATGGGCGGCGCAGTCACCAACGCGCTACGCCCAGCCGACGCCAAGGATGATTTCGGCGAGGCTCTTGGCCGCGCGACGGTGATCATCGCCTATGACTGGCTCGAAGCCAACCTCCCCGATAGCCAATGGGCCGTAGGCAACAGCTTCACCCTGGCCGATTGTGCAGCCGCACCCGCCCTGTTCTATGCCGATTGGATCGAGCCCATCGGACCCGAGCGCCCCCGCCTCGCCGCCTATCGAGCGCGCCTGCTGGCCCACCCAATGGTTGCTCGAGCCGTCGAGGAAGCCCGTCCCTTCCGCCATTATTTTCCGCTGGGCGCGCCCGATCGCGATTAAGCGAAGGCGGCGGACTTGCGCAGCAATTGATAGGCCTCGACCACCGCGCGCAGGCGGTGTTCGTGCGCGCGGTCGCCGCCATTCTTGTCGGGGTGATAGCGCCGAACCAGCGCCGAATAGCGGCGCCGCATCGTGCTCAGGTTGCACTCCTCGTTCAGGCCGAGCACGGCCAGTGCGCTGCGCTCCGCCTTTGCAAATCGCGCTGAGGTGATACCCGCCGCACCCCGTGCCCCGAACCGCGCGCCAATCGCGTCGAGCGGATCGGTGAAGTTGCTCCACGTCGCCGGTGGATCGCCGCCGCCGGTCGCGAAGGCCCGCGTTTCCCGCTCCCACCCGGCCAGCGGCGACTGCGCGGCGGAGATCTCCTCGGGGCTCATGCCGGCGAAATAATTGTAGCGCGCATTATGCTCGCGCACATGCTCGAGGCACAGGAAACGCCACGCGCCGGGGCCGTCGAAACTCGACGGGCTGAGCGGTGCCTTAAACTCTCCCGCCTGGTCGCAGGCGGGATGCGCGCAGCAATCGCGCGTGCCCTCGACCCGCCCATGCCATTTGCTCGCCTTCGTCGCCATGGCGCCTATATAGGCGGTCATGAGCCTTCCCTCCACCGGGCCCGTCGCGGCCGAAATGACCCACCGGCTGACCGCCGCGCTCCAACCGACCCTGATTGTGCTGGTCGACGACAGCGAGAAGCACCGCGGGCACGGCGGCTATAACCCTGCCGGCGAAAGCCATTTTTCCCTGCGCATCGAAAGCGCCTCTTTTGCAGGAATGAGCCGGGTCCAGCGCCAGCGGGCGGTCTTTGCGGCGCTCGGCGAGTTGATGGACGAGCGGGTACACGCTCTGTCGATCAAGGCCGCCGCGCCGGACGAAAAATAAACTCTACCGTTGCATTAAGGAATGGCCCAATCTGAGCGGGCAATGCGGCGGTGGCTGAAAGGCGATCGGATCGACAGGAACGAATGAGCGATGGACGAATTCGACGGCGCGGTTGAGCAGTTCATTACCCCCGTTACCCACGACCTTGGCGCGTTCACCGTCCGCCGAGTCCTTCCGGCGCGCGAGCGGACGATGGTCGGCCCGTTCATCTTCGTCGACGAGTTCGGACCAGCGCAAATGGCGGTCGGCGAGGGCATGGACGTGCGCCCACATCCGCATATCAACCTGGCCACCGTCACCTATCTGATCGAGGGCGCGATCCATCATCGCGACAGCATTGGATCGAGCCAGGTGATCGAATCCGGCGCGATCAACCTGATGACCGCGGGTCGCGGCATCGTTCATTCCGAACGCAGCCCGGAGGGCGAACGAGCGGGCGGTCCGCGGCTGTTCGGGATGCAGACCTGGCTCGCCTTGCCCGAGGCCAAGGAGGAAATCGCGCCGGCGTTCGACCATGTCGCCGAGGACGGCCTGCCGCTGGTCGAAGCGGCTGGCGTTCGCGCGCGCGTGCTCATGGGTCGGCTGTGGGGAGCGGAGGCGGCGACCCCGCAGCATTCGCCGACCATTTATGCCGACATCGACCTCGATCCCGGTGGAGCCGTGCCGATCGATGCCGATGCCGACGAGCGCGCGGTGATGGTCATCGCGGGGTCGGCCGAACTCGATGGCCAGCCGCTCGATCTCTATTCGCTTTACGTCCTTGCCCCCGGCCATTCGGCGCGGCTAGCAAGCGCGCAGGGCGGGCGCGTGATGCTGATGGGCGGAGGCGCCTTTGCCACCCGGCGCTATGTGTTCTGGAATTTCGTGTCGTCATCGCGCGAGCGGATCAACCAGGCCAAGCACGACTGGCAGGCAATGCGCTTTCCGACGATCCCCGGCGACGATCAGGAGTTCATCCCATTGCCCGCGGTGCCCAAGACCGTCAGTTACCCCTGAACCGCGCCGCCGCGCCATGTCGGCAGCGGTCGCTCGCCCAGCGCCACGTCGAGTGCCGCTTGCGCCAATAGTCGGGTCGAATCGAGGGTCGGCAGCGCGCTGTTGCCGTCGCTGATGATAAGCGGAATTTCGGTGCATACCAGCGCCACCGAATCGCAGCCGTCGGCGGCCAGCGCCTCGATCGCTTGCTGGTAAAATCGGATCGATGGCTCTTCAAATCGACCAAGGCACAGCTCATCCATGATGATCCGGTGAAGCTCGCTGCGGACCGCCGCTTCGGGCACCGCCCAGCCAATCGAGCGCGCGCCGAGCGCGCGCGGATAGACCGGCCCCTGCATCGTCCAGTTGGTGCCAAGCACGCCGACCCTGGTGAACCCGCGCCGCGCGGCCTCATCGGCGACCACTTCGCCGATATGGAGCCCGGGCAAGGCGAAATCGGGCCCCGGCGCCTCGAGTGCGATATGCGCCGTATTATCGGGACATAGAAAGAAGTCGGCGCCGGCGCTCGCCAGCCGTTCGATCACCGCGGCCGAACGCGCCCGAAGCGAGTCATTGTCGCACTCGTCCCATTCGGTGATGGTGTCGGCCATCGCCAGGCCGGCCATGGTTACGGCGGGATGTTGATGTTCGCCCAGGCGCCCCTGGGCCCGGTGCATGATTTCCGAATAGCACAGCACCGCGCCTTCGACGCTATACTGGTGAATGCCGATATGCCGCATGCGCCCGCTTTCCCAACTGCCGCAACCTTCGTAAGCCGGAACCATGACAAACGCAGGCTCCCGCGTCCAACTGGCGACCGGCATTGCAATGAACGTGGTCGAGTCCGGGAGCGCCGAAGCGACGCCGCTGATCATGCTCCACGGATTTCCCGAATCGCACCGCACATGGCGCGGTGTCGCGCCGCTACTGGGCGATCGCTTCCGGCTGATCATGCCCGATTTGCGCGGCTTCGGGGCCAGCGACCGGCCGCTTGATGTCGCCGCCTACCGGCCAGAAACAGTGATCGGCGACATTTTCGCGCTCGCCGATGCGCTTGGCATTGAGGAGTTCGCGCTTGCCGGTCACGATTGGGGCGGTGCAATCGCCTGGCCGGCCGCGCTCGCCAATCCCAAACGCATCAAGCGCCTGGCGGTGGTCAATTCCCCGCATCCGTGGATATTCCAGAAGTCGATCATCGACGACCCCGCCCAGCGCGCGGCATCGCAATATATCAGCGCGTTTCGCAATCCGCCGGTCCAGCAGGCGATCGAAGCGCAGGGCTTCGACTGGTTTTTCGAGCGCAGCTTTTCCGCTCATGTCGATCTGGCATTGATCGATGCCGCCGAGCGCGCGCGCTACATTGCCGACTGGTCGCGGCCCGGCGCGCTCGAGGCGATGCTCAACTGGTATCGGGCGACCGGCCTCAGGATCCCGGCGATGGGCGAGGTCGCCGAACATCCCCAATGGATGGAGGGCTTTCCCAAGCTCAGCGTGCCGACGCTGGTGATATGGGGAATGCGCGACAAGGCGCTGCTTCCAATCCAGCTCGACGGGCTCAGCGACTGGGTCGATGACCTCACCATCGTCAAGGTCGAAGACGCCGGACATTTCGTGCCGTGGGAGAAGCCGGCGGCGGTCGCCAAGGCGCTGCTCGCGTTCCTCGGGGCCGACCCCTAGGGGAGACGAGCCTGTTGCGTGAGCCGCAATTCCAGCCGTTTCACCTCCCGGATGACCCGGTTGGCCTGAAGCGTTGGCCACATGCCGATTTTGATGATCAGCGATCCCAGAAGGAGCACCGCCGCGGGAATCCCAAACCGCATGGCCGTCAACGGATCGCTGGCTTCAAAGAATTTCCACGCCGCGATTACGCCAGCCACGAACAGCAATCCCTGGATCAGCATGAGCAATATGTGGACCCACCCGTCCTTGCCGCCGAACAGGCCGAATGCCCGCACGAAAAAATCTGGTTCTTCCCCGAAGCTGCGAAGCAATTCGCGTTCTTCGGCATCGAGCGCGGTGTCGATCATCCTATCCAGATCAGTCATTTTGCGTTTCCTTCCACGGTTTTGCGTAATTTGAGGCGAGCGTGCATCAGCCGGGTCTTGATCGTGCCCACCGGCGTATTCAGCGCGACTGCGATTTCCGCCACGCCCATCTCTTCGAGGTAGAACAGGGCAATGGCCGCTCGCTGGTCGGGCGGCAGCGCGGCGATCGCCCCGCGCAGTTGTTGGCCCTCGACTGCACGTTCCGCATCTGGTTCCGAGGCAATCGGCATATCAGCCAAGGCCTCGCCGATTGTGCGGATCTTGACAGCTTCCCCAATGACCCGGGCGCAGCGCCGAGAAGCAATACGGTAGGCCCAAGCGGTAAATGCGCGACTGTCGTCGAGGCGATGAAGATTGCGAACGATTTCAACCCATCCGGCCTGGGCGGCCTCGTGCGCAAATTCGGTATCTCCGGTGAGCCGCCAGGCATGGGCGACAAGCTTCCTATGCCAACGTTTGGCAAGCATGTTCCACGCCTCGCGATCACCGGTTTGCGCGGCAACCACAAGATACTCGTCTAGAACACGCGGCGCACTGTGCCCCATTGGGTCGCCTTTCCGTTGAGGACCATTAGGTGGCTTGATCGACTGGTTCGGTTCAATCCAGATCGTTCGGCCTTACAGAATTGCCATTCGCCTATTGGCGCGGCTAAGCCCCGGCGCGATGTCGAAACCAACCCGTGCCCTATCCCGCTCCGCCGCCCGTCTCGCCGCCGTCCAGGCCCTGTACCAGCAGGATATGGAGGGCACGCCGGTGCCGCAATTGCTCAAGGAGTTTCACGACCACCGGCTTGGCGCGACCATCGGCGATCATACCTATCGCGACGCCGAACAGGATTTTTTCGATGATATTGTCAGCGGTGCGAATGACCGCAGCGACGATATCGATGCGCTGATCAGCGAGCGGCTGGCCGAAGGCTGGACCCTCGAGCGGCTCGACCGGCCGATGCGCGCGATTCTTCGTGCCGGCACCTATGAGGTCATCGCCCGCGCAGATGTGCCGGTAGCGACGGTGATTTCCGAATATGTCGATGTCGCCCACGCTTTCTACGACAAGCGCGAAAGCGGCTTCGTCAACGGCCTGCTCGATGCCATTGCCAAGAGCGCGCGCCCGGCAACGCCCGCCGCCTGATGCGCGAGCGCGAAATCATCGCGCAACTTCGCCGGGTCGCGACCGATCCCGCCGCGCGCGGGCTGGCCGACGATGTCGCGGTGCTCGGCGACCTCGTCATTTCCCACGACACGATCGCCGAGGGGGTTCACTTTTTCTCCTTCGATCCGCCTGCGAGCGTCGGCTGGAAACTCGTCGCGGTGAATTTGAGCGACCTTGCCGCCAAGGGCGCGGAGCCGATGGTGGCGCTGCTGTCGCTCAGCATCAGCGGCGACGGTCGCTGGGAATCGGACTTCATCGGCGGGATCGAGGCGGCGTGCCTGGCCTACGGCTTGAAGCTGGTCGGCGGGGATACGATCGGCCTGCCCGCCGGGGCGCCGCGAGTGCTCGGCATGACCGTCATAGGTCGCAATGCCGGCCATATCCCCAACCGCAGCGGAGGGTCGGCTGGCGACCGTTTGTGGCTCATCGGTGAGGTCGGCAATTCGGCCGCTGGCCTGGCCCAATTGACCCGCGACCGGACGTCGACATCCAACCTCGTCGAAATCTATCGGCGGCCGGTGCCCCTGCTCGCCGCTGGAAAGGCCCTGGCGCCGCACGCCAGCGCGATGATGGATGTCTCCGACGGCCTGCTTATCGATACGCTGCGCCTGGCCGAGGCCAGCGCGGCGAGCGCCGCCATCGCGCTCGAGGTGATCGACCTTGGCGAGGAATTCGTCGAGGCGCGCGGCGATAGCCTGGAGGCGCGGCTGTTCGCGGCGACCGGCGGCGATGATTACGCCTTGCTCGCCGCCCTGCCACCCGAATGCGACCCGGCAACACTTAATTTACCAGCAGCGATCAAGATGCAGTGCATCGGATCGCTCGAGCCCGGACCGCCAGCATTGTCGCTGACATTCCACGGCGCGGCGGTGCCACTTCCGGAGGCCCTTGGGCATGAGCATCACGGCCATCTCGCTGCGCCAACTGGCGATCGCGCTTAGCGGCCTCGTTTCGGGGATGAGCCTGGCTTTTCTGCTGCACTAGACCACAGCAGCTCCCCGAACCGCAAAGGCGCGGTTGCAAGCCGCGCCAATGGTTCTTAAACAGCGCGACTTCACGAAGGGGGCCTTTTCCGTGCTGCACGGGGGCGTCCCCTTGCCTGCAACCGGGAAGACCGAACCAATGAACCCGCTTTATATCGCGATCCTGTGCGGCCTCGTCGCCGTGCTTTACGGAATTCTCACCAGCCGCCAGGTGCTTGCCAGCTCGCCCGGTAACCAGCGCATGATCGAAGTTGCGGGCGCGATCCAGGAAGGCGCTTCCGCCTATCTTCGCCGCCAATATACCACGATCACCTTCGTCGGCGTAGTCGTCGCGGGCATCGTCTACTTCTTCCTTGGCCCCATCTCCGCGATCGGCTTCGTGCTTGGCGCGATCCTCTCGGGCGTGACCGGCTTTGTCGGCATGAACATCTCGGTCCGGGCCAATGTCCGCACCGCCGAAGCCGCCAGTCACGGCCTCCAGCAGGGGCTGACCATGGCGTTCCGCGCCGGCGCGGTAACCGGCATGCTGGTCGCCGGCCTCGCGCTGCTCGCGATCTCGACCTTCTTTTATTACCTCATCGGCCCGGCCGGTAACGAGCCCAACAGCCGCGTCGTCATCGATGCGCTGGTGGCCTTGGCCTTCGGTGCGTCGCTGATCTCGATCTTCGCGCGTCTCGGCGGCGGCATCTTCACCAAGGCGGCCGACGTCGGCGCCGATCTGGTCGGCAAGGTCGAAGCCGGAATTCCCGAGGACGACCCCCGCAACCCCGCCGTCATCGCCGATAACGTCGGCGACAATGTCGGCGATTGCGCGGGCATGGCGGCCGATCTGTTCGAAACCTATGTCGTCACCGTCGGCGCGACGATGGTCCTCACCGCCTTGCTGGTGAAAGGCGCGGGGTCGGCGCTGCTGCCGCTGATGAGCCTGCCGCTGATGGTCGGCGGCGTTTGCGTCCTGACCTCGATCCTCGGCACCTATTTCGTCCGCTTGGGCAACAGCACCAACATCATGGGTGCGATGTACAAGGGCTTCGGCGTCACCGCTTTGACCTCCGCAGTGGCGATCTACTTCGCCGCTCAATATGTGCTTGGCGACCTCAACGCCGTGATCTCCGCCGGCGACAGGAGCTTCACCGGAATGGCGCTATATTATTCCATGCTGCTGGGCCTGGTCATTACCGGCCTGATCATCTGGATCACCGAATATTACACCGGTACCAATTATCGCCCGGTGCAATCGATCGCCAAGGCGTCGCAGACCGGCCACGGCACCAATGTTATCCAGGGTCTGGCGATCAGCCTTGAATCGACCGCGCTGCCGACACTCGTCATCTGCGCCGGCATCGCCGTCGCTTATGCGCTGGCCGGTCTGATGGGGATTGCCTTTGCAGCCACTGCAATGCTGGCGCTGGCAGGGATGGTCGTCGCGCTCGACGCTTATGGTCCGGTTACCGACAATGCCGGCGGGATCGCCGAAATGGCCGGGCTCGACGACAGCGTTCGCGCCCGCACCGATGCCCTTGACGCGGTCGGCAACACCACCAAGGCCGTGACCAAAGGCTATGCGATTGGTTCGGCCGGCCTTGCCGCGCTGGTGCTGTTCGCCGCCTACACCACCGACTTGCGCGAATTCTTCCCCCAGCTGGACGTCGATTTCAGCCTCGAGAATCCGTACGTCATCATCGGCCTGCTGCTCGGCGCGTTGCTGCCCTATCTGTTCGGCGCGATGGGCATGACCGCGGTCGGCCGGGCGGCCGGCGATGTGGTCATCGACGTGCGTGATCAATTCGCCAACAACAAGGGCATCATGGATGGCACGTCGCGCCCCGATTATGCGCGCACGGTCGATTTGGTGACCAAGGCGGCGATCAAGGAAATGATTGTTCCGTCGCTGCTTCCGGTGCTGGTCCCGATCGTCGTCTATTTCGCAATTACCGCAGTGGCCGGCCAGGCGCAGGGTTTTGCAGCGCTCGGCGCGGTGCTCCTGGGCGTGATCGTCTCCGGCCTGTTCGTCGCCATCTCGATGACCTCGGGCGGCGGCGCGTGGGATAATGCCAAGAAGTATATCGAAGACGGCCATTACGGAGGCAAGGGCTCCGAGGCGCACAAGGCCGCGGTGACCGGCGACACCGTCGGCGATCCCTACAAGGATACCGCCGGCCCGGCCGTCAACCCAATGATCAAGATCACCAACATCGTCGCGTTGCTGCTGCTCGCAGCGTTGGCGGCCGGCGGGGCGCACTAAGCGCTTCGCTTCAGACACGGTGAAAAGAGCCCCGCCCCGGTTGAACCCGCGGCGGGGTTTTCTTTTACGTTTGGCCGACCCATGTGTCGCCGATGACCAACGCCATCCACATCAGCGCCCCCGGCGGCCCCGACGTTCTCGACTGGATCGAGGTGGAGGTCGGCGATCCCGGACCCGGCGAAGTGCGGATCCGCCAGCATGCCGCCGGCCTCAATTATATCGACGTCTACCACCGCACTGGCCTCTATCCCCAGCCGCTGCCGTTCACGCCGGGAGTTGAAGGCGCGGGTACGGTTGAAGCGGTCGGCGCGGGTGTCACCGCGTTCACGATCGGCGACCGGGTCGCTTATGCCGGGCCGATTGGCGGCTATGCCGATGAGCGGCTGATCGACGCCGACAGGCTCGTCCGACTGCCCGACGGGATCGATTTCGACAGCGCCGCCGCGATGATGCTTCAGGGCATGACCGCGCACATGCTGTTGCGGTCGGTCTTCGCAGTGCGGCCGGGCGACACCATCCTGGTCCATGCCGCAGCCGGCGGGGTCGGGCTGATCATGTGCCAATGGGCCAAGGCGCTGGGCGCGACAGTCATCGGCACCGTTAGTAATGCCGACAAGGCGCGGCTCGCCGCCGCCCACGGCTGCGACCACCCGATCATCTATACCGAACAGAACTTCGTCGCCGAGGTCGAGCGGATCACCGACGGGGCCAAGCTGCCGGTAGTCTATGATTCGGTCGGGCGCGATACCTTCGCCGGCTCGCTCGACTGCCTGCGGCCGCGCGGAATGCTGGCGGTGTTTGGCCAATCGTCGGGCCCGATCGATCCGTTCAACATCGCGGTCCTGGCGCAAAAGGGGTCGCTGTTCCTGACCCGCCCGACCCTGTTTTCCTACATCGCGACGCGGCCTGAGCTGGAAGCAAGCGCCGGCGAGCTATTCGCGGCCATCGCCAGTGGCGCGGTCAAGGTCGAGGTCAAGCAGCGCTATGCGCTCAAGGATGCGGCCCAGGCGCACCGCGATCTGGAAGCGCGGCGGACGACCGGTTCGACGATCCTGACCATCTAACCGCCCGCCTTCCCTTTTCGCGGTGCCGCCGCTAAGGCTCCGCGACTTTCGGTAAGCAAAGAGGATCGGTTTTGGCCAAAGAAGAACTGCTCGAGATGCGCGGCAAGGTGGTGGAGCTGTTGCCCAACGCCATGTTCCGGGTCGAGCTCGAGAACGGCCACGAAATCCTCGGCCATACCGCCGGCAAGATGCGCAAGAACCGTATTCGCGT
>JBDSEL010000155.1:0-3682 GCA_039920065.1 Sphingomicrobium sp.
CACCGTTGAGGGTGTTGGCACCCCGCGTGATCAGGAGAGCTTGTTGATAGGGTCGAGGCGCGGGCCAGGTCCGTGTGTCGGACCGATCACGCCGCTTGCTGGGCGCCTCGTGTTGCAGTGGGATATAACAGCCTTTGCGGAAAAGTCCAGTTTTACAACTGATCGACCGCGCCGGCCTCGACATGGAAGCGGCTTGCAACGGAAATTCCGTCGAACAAGGCGGCCTCGGTTCCGGACATCCACACCTGCCCACGCCCGTCGAGGCGGCTGTAGAGTGCTGCCCGGCGATTGGGGTCGAGGTGGGCGGCGACTTCGTCAAGCAACAGCACCGGCGCTGCGCCTCGGCGCTCTTCCACCAGCGCGGCATGCGCCAGGATAATCCCAATCAGCAGCGCTGTTTGCTCGCCGGTCGAGCCGAGCGCCGCGCCTTGGCCTTTTGCGAGGTCGAAGACTGCGAGATCCTGCCGGTGCGGTCCGACCGTGGCGCGACCGGCGGCGGCATCGCGCCCGCGCGACAGCTTGAGCGCCCCGGCCAGGTCGCCGCCGTCCCAGCCATCGAGCGCGATTGCGGCGCGCGGGAAGCTGTGGTCGGGTTGGGCCGCGATCGCCTCGGCAAGTGCGGCGACGGTGCGGACGCGCGCCTCGCCGAGCAGGGTGCCGTGTTCGGCCATGCCGGATTCGAGCGCCGCGAGCCATTGCGGGTCGGCGCCACTCCCATAATCACTCGCGGGCTCGGTCAGGAGCTTGTTGCGCGCCCGCATCGCCGCATCGTAGCGCGCGCTGTGGTGGGCGTGGGACGGCTCGAGCCCGAGCACGAGCCGGTCGAGGAAGCGGCGCCGCCCGCCCGCGCTATCGGCGAACAGGCGGTCCATCGCCGGAGTCAGCCACAGCACCGACAAGCGCTCCGACAGTGCATTGACCGAGGCGCCGGCGGCATTGATCCGCACCTGCCGCCGTTCGGGTGCTGTCGGCTGGGTGCCGGTGCCGATCTCGGTCGCATCGGCCAGCCGCGCGGCGACCCCGAACCCGCCCGGACCGTCGCTGCGCGCCATGTCCGACAGCGCCGCGCGCCTCAGCCCGCGGCCCGGCGCAAGCAGCGACACCGCCTCGAGGATGTTGGTCTTGCCCGCGCCATTGGGTCCGCTGAGGATGACGAAGCCCGGCCCCGGCTCGATTAGGGCGGCGGCGTGGTTGCGAAAGTCGGTCAGGGTGAGGCGGGAGAGCAGCATGTTCAAGCAGACGGGAGGCGGTTCACCGTCTCTCGCATAATCCTCGCTCGCTTCGGGCCGCTCGGCTTATGCGCGGCGGCTCACACCCGCATCGGCATCAGGACGTAGAGCGCGTTCGACTTGTCATTTTCGCGCAGCAGCGTTGGCGCGGCGGCGTCGGCCAAGTGCACCTCGACCGTGTCGCCGTCGATCTCGCCGAGGATGTCGAGGAGATATTTGGCGTTGAAGCCGATCTCGATCGTGTCGCTGCCATAATCGGCGGCGAGTTCCTCGGTAGCGAGGCCGTTTTCGGGCGAGGTCACCGACAGCGTCACCTTGTCGCGATCGACCGCCATCTTGACCGCGCGAGTCTTTTCGCTGGCGATGGTCGACACGCGGTCGACGCCTTGGGCGAAGCTCTTGGGGTCGAGCTTGAGCAATTTGTCATTGCCGGTCGGGATCACCCGATTGTAGTCGGGGAAGGTGCCGTCGATCAGCTTGCTGGTCAGGACCGCGCTGCCAAGGCCGAAACGGACCTTGGTCGGCGATAGCGAGACTTCGACCGTGCCGTCGAGTTCCTCGAGCAGGCGATAAAGTTCGTGGACGCATTTGCGCGGCACGATGACGTCAGGCATGCCTTCGGCGCCGTCGGGCCGGCAGATCGTGACCCGGGCGAGACGGTGGCCATCGGTTGCCGCTGCGCGCATCTGCTCATCGACGACATGGAAGAAGATGCCCATCAGATAATAGCGGGTTTCCTCGCTGGAAATGGCGAAGCGGGTCTTCTCGATGATGTCGCGCAAGGTCGCTGCGGGAAGCTCGAACCGGGTTGGGAGATCCCCTTCGGCAATGACCGGAAAGTCGTCGCGGGGAAGAGTCGAGAGGTTGAAGCGCGAGCGGCCGGCAATGATCTGCATCTTGCCATCGGCCGCGGTCAATTCGACCTGGCTGCCATCGGGCAGCTTGCGGACGATATCGAACAAAGTGTGGGCGGAAACGGTAATTGCGCCGGGTTGCTCGACATTGGCGGCGACGCTTTCATCGACCTGGAGGTCGAGATCGGTGGCCATCAATCGGAGCGAGCCGTCTTCCTTGGCTTCGAGCAGGACGTTGGAGAGGATCGGGATGGTATTGCGGCGCTCGACGACCGACTGGACGTGGCCCAGCCCTTTCAACAACACTGCCCGTTCAATCGTCGCCTTCATGGTCGTAATGCCCCATCAACCCACGCTGGTCGCATCGTTATAGCGGCCAGTTCCTCGCAAGGAAGGGGATGATGGGGCGTAGCGGCGATTTAGTTGTGGGTTAGGCGGCGCTGGGCAGAAGCAGGCCGTCGACATGATGAACCACGCCATTGGAGAATTTCTGATCGGCCTGGGTGACGGTCGCCTTGTGGCCCCCGGCATCAGTCAGGACAATCTTGCCGCCTTCCTTGGTTGCGGTCAGCGTTCCACCGCCAATGGTGGCGACGACCGCCTTGCCCTTGCCGGTGTCGATGGCGTTGGCCAGATCCTCGGCCAGGACGGTGCCCGACAGGATCATGCCGGTCATGACGCCGGTCAGCTTGCCGCGGTTCTCCGGCTTCATCCAGCCATCGTAAGTGCCGGCGGGAAGCGCATCGAACGCCGCATCGTCAGCGACGATGACGGTGTAGGGGCCAGGGCCCGCAAGCGTTTGGTCGAGGCCAGCGGCCTTGGCCGCGCCCATGAACTTGGCGTTGGTCGTTAGGCCGGCGGCGATTGTCTGGTCGCCTGCCGCCTTCTGAGCTTCAGCCGACTGGGTATCAGCGGGCGAAGCGGCATTGCCGTCGGTCTTGTTGTTGCACGCGACGAGCGACAGTGCGGCAACACCGACGGTGAGGGTGGTGAGAAAAGCTTTCATCTGGATCCTCCTGTTGAAGAAACTTTGGAAAAGCCCGGCCGCGCGAACGCGACCGGGCTCGATAGTCAGTGGAGTTCGGCGATTAACTGAGCGCCGACGCGACCACTGCAGTGACCAGCTGGGTCACCGGATCGACCTGATAGATGTTGCCGTTCGAATAACGGTACATCGATGTCGGGCTGTCATAATAAGTGTCGCGGAAGCCCATCGGGACATTATACGCACCATAGCCGGTTGGCAGCTGCTGACCGATGCTCAGGCCCGGCGAAAGCAAGGCTGCAACCGACGAAATCAGGCTGTTCGAGCGATCATATTGATAGATCGCACCCGGCGCATACCAGTAACCGGTATTGCCCTGATCGTAATAATAAGGGCGGTACTGATTCGGCACGTTGTAAGATCTGTAGCTCGACGGAAGCATCTGCCCGACGCCATAACCGCTGTCGTACAACGGCATGACGTTATCGATCATGCCCGAAGCGCAATCGACGTAGTAGACAACCCCATTGGCATAGCGCGTGCACTGGTTCTGCGAGCTCGGGTAGAAATTATTGTACCCGTAATAATTGGGTACATTGCTGTTCATGTAGCTC
>JBDSEL010000156.1:0-6545 GCA_039920065.1 Sphingomicrobium sp.
TCTTTCTCCTCGCCCAGGCTCTTGAGTGTCGCCGCCATGCTCGCGGGATTGGCGTTATAGCTTTCGTCGATCAACACCGCTTCGCCGTGGCCAAGCGTGAGGTGGTGGCGCTCGCCGCGGCCCTTGAGCCCGCCCATGTCGGCCAGCGCCAGCCCGGCAACCCCGACATCGCCGCCGGCCGCCTCGACCGCCGCGAGGATTGCAAGCGCGTTCGACACCCAATGGTCGCCGCGATGGGCAATGGTAAAGGTCAATTCGCGATCCAGCAGCGCTGCGGTAACCAGGCTGCCGCCGCTGCGCGCGCCGGCTGAATGGACCGCATGAACATCGGCGTCGCCGCCGCCGAAGGTGACGATCCGGTCGGCCTTGCGCCGCGCCGCCTTGAGCAATCGGTCGCGCTGCGGCGTGTCGTTGGGAATGATCGCGACCCCGTCGCCTTCGAGTCCGGCGAAAATCTCGCCCTTGGCATCAGCAATCGACTCGATCGTGCCGAGGCTTTCGATGTGCGCCGGAGCGATTGCGGTGATGAGCGCGATGTGCGGTCGGACCATCACCGTCAGGGCCGCGATCTCGCCCGCTTTGTTCATGCCCATTTCGAGCACCGCAAAGCGGCACTGGCGCGGCATCCGTGCCAGGCTGAGCGGAACGCCAGTATGGTTGTTGTAGCTTTTGACCGAGCGATGCGCACAGCCCATGTCCTGGCGGTCGAGCGCCGCCCACAAGGCTTCCTTGGTGCTGGTCTTGCCGACCGACCCGGTGACCCCGACGACGACGCCCGAGAAGCGCTTGCGCGCGGCGCGGCCCAAATCATCGAGCGCCCTGGCAACGTCGGCGACCAGGATGTGCGCGCCCGCGACCGGCGTCGACACCAATGCCGCCGCCGCGCCCGAGGCGAAGGCGCTGGCAACGAAGTCATGACCGTCATGGGCAGTGCCCGACATGGCGACGAACAGGTCGCCAGCCTCGACCTCGCGGCTATCGAATGTCACGCCACTGACGGTGAACGGCGCGCTGGCGCGGCCGCCGGTCGCGGCCTCGATCTCGGCCGCTGTCCATAAGGGTTGGTTGGCGGTGCTCATGCGGCACATTCCCGCGCCACCAGTGCGTCGTCAAATGGAAGCACCCGGTCCCCGACGATCTGGCCGGTTTCATGCCCTTTGCCGGCGAGCAGGACGATGTCGCCCGCCTTGGCCATTGCGATCGCCGCGGCAATCGCCTCGCGCCGGCCGCCGACCTCGATCGCGCCGGGCGCCGCTGCCAGGATCGCCGCACGGATCGCCGCCGGGTCTTCGCCGCGCGGATTGTCGTCGGTGACGATGACCGCATCGCTCAACCTTACCGCCACCGCGCCCATGTCGGGGCGCTTGCCGCTGTCGCGGTCGCCGCCGGCGCCGAACATCGTGATCAGCCGCCCGCCCTGGTCGCTCGCGACGTGGGGGCGAAGCGCGGCGATCGCCGCTTCCAGCGCGTCTGCGGTATGGGCGTAATCGACATAGACCGGCGCCCCCGCCTTGGAGATGACTGCACGCTCCAGCCGGCCGCGCACCGGCGCCACGCGCTGCATCGCGCCAAAGGTCGTTTCCCACGCGCCACCCGTTGCGAGCACCAGCCCGGCCGCGGTCAGCACATTGGCCGCCTGATAGGCGCCGATCAGGGGAAGCGCGAGCCGATGAGTCTGGCCGTAGCGCTCGAGCAGCAACGTCTGGCCAAGCGGCGTCGGCACTTGCTCGACCAGCCGGATAGCGTCGCCCTCGCGGCCGACCGTAAGCAAGCTGAGGCGAGCCGCGGAGCAGCGCGCGATGACCTCGTCGGATTTGGGATCGTCGGTCCAGATCACCACCGGAGTGCCGGGCGCCAGCAGACGTTCGAACAGGCCCATCTTGGCCTCGAAATAGGCCTCCATCGTGCCGTGATAGTCGAGGTGGTCGCGGCTGAAATTGGTGAATGCCGCAGCGACCAGCGGAACCCCTTCGCAGCGATGCTGGTCCAGCCCGTGGCTCGATGCTTCGTAAGCGACATGGTCGATGCCCATGCGCCGCAGCCCCGCCATATTGTGCAGGAAGGTGACGATGTCCGGAGTAGTCAGCCCGGTCTTGACCTGGTCATCGCTGGTGGTGACCCCAAGCGTTCCGATCGAGGCCGAGCGGTGGCCGCTCATGCGCCAGATCTGGCGGGCCATCTCGACCGTCGAAGTCTTGCCGTTGGTGCCAGTGACCGCGACCACGGTGGCGGGATAAGGCGCATAGAATTTGGCGGCGATGCTAGCGAAGCGGGCGCGCGGTTCAACATCGGCGATATGCGGCACGTCAACGACCCGCGCCGTGGGCCGGGCGACGACCGCGACCGCGCCGCGTTCGACCGCCTGATCGATATAATCCTCGCCATTGACGACCGCGCCGCGAAACGCGCCGAACACGCTGCCGCGCGCGACCTGGCGATGATCGAGTGCAAAGCCGGTCACGGCGGAATCGCTATCGACGCCCGCGAGATCGCGTAGGTTCACCCGCCTTATTCCTTGGGTTCTTGGTGAACGAACGAAAGCACTTCGGCCATATTCGGTTCGCGGTTCTTGTCGGGGCGCACGCCCAGCATCGGGGCGATCCGGCTGACCGTGTGGCTGACCACCGGCGCGACATTCCAGCCGGCGGTGTGGAAGCCATAGGTTGCGGCAGTGCCCTTGGGATCATCGAGCATGGTGACGATCACATAGCGCGGCTCGTCCATCGGGAAAACGCCGGCGAAGGTGGTGACTACTGCGGCCGAGGTATAATGGCCGCCGACCAGCTTCTCGGCAGTGCCGGTCTTGCCGCCGATGCGATAGCCCGGAGCGTCGGCTTTGCGGCCCGTCCCTTGGGTAACCACAAGCCGCAGCAGCGCACGCATTTTGTAGCTGGTATCCTCGGTAAACACTCGGCGGCCCTTGGGCACGGGGTGCCTCGCGTCGACCTTGAGCAAAGTTGCGGGGCGATAGATGCCGCCGTTGAGCAGCGTCGCATAACCGGTCGCAAGGTGCAGCGGAGTGACCGCGATGCCGTGGCCGAAGCCGACCGTCAGCGTCTCGAACGGCCCCCAGCGCGACCCCGGCGTAAGAGTCCGGCCGCGCTCGCGCACTTCGACCTTGATCGGATCGAGGAAGCCCATTTTCTTGAGGAACGCCTGCTGCCGCTTGGCGCCTAATTGGTTGGCGATCAGCGCGGTGCCGATGTTCGAGCTTTCCTTCATGATCTCGGCGACCGAGCAGGCGCGTCCGAAGGGATGGGTGTCGTGGATCGTATGGCCGTAGATGTTGAGCTCCTTAGAGCAGTGATACATCTGGCCGAAACTCTTCACGACGCCCGAGTCCATCGCCATCGCCACGGTGAACGGCTTGAAGGTCGAACCAAGCTCGTAAACCCCAAGCGTGGCGCGATTGAAGCGCGCTTCGGGCGAGCCGTCACCCGCCTTGTTGGGGTTGAGCGTCGGGAGCGAGGTCATGGCCAGGATCTCGCCCGTGTGGAGGTCCATGATGATGCCGGCCGCGCCGATCGCCGAATAGGTCGTCATCGCGGCGCTGAGTTCATGCTCCAGCGCCTGCTGGAAGCGGTTCGAGATCGACAGGGTCAGGGGTTCGCCGCGGGTCGCCGGGTCGGACAGATATTGATCGTAGGCGCGCTCCATGCCGGCCACGCCGCGACCGTCGACGTCGGTGTAACCTATGACCTGGGCTGCCAGGCTGGTCTGAGGGTAAAGGCGATCCGGTTCGCGCTGAATCGCCAGGCCCGGCTCACCCAGCGCATTGACGGCTGCGACCACATCGGGGGCAGCGCGGCGGCGCAGGTAAAAGAACGTCCGGCCCGACTTCATCATCGCAAAATATTGCTCGGCGGTGCGTTCCGGCATGATCGCGGCGAGCTTGTGTGCGACATCGAGTTTGCTGCCGATGATCTTGGCCGGGTGGATCGCGATCGTCCAGGCATCGATGGTCCGCGCCAGCGGCTGGCCGTCGCGGTCGACGATGTCGCCGCGATCGGGAATGAGGCTGGTCAGCGCGTCCTTGCGCCCGGCATGATCGCCGAATGCCGCGAGATAGAGGATGCGCAACACGATCAGCGCGACGATGCCACCGAACAGCAGCATCCCGAACATCAGCCGCTGGTGCATGACGGCGAGCATCTGCTGGCGTTGTCCGACGAGTCGAAGCCGCTCGGGCCGTGCTGCGACGAGAGCGGGTGTCGGGGCGTTCATCGCTGCGAAGCCGGTTCCTTGCGTGTGGGTCCACTGGTCTTGGCCGGAAGCGGCGCAAGAGGGTCGGCTTTTGCAAGCTGCTTCGGTTTTGTCACCGGCTTGGCCGCCACGAGGGCGGGCTTATCCACCGATTTCTTCGGTTCAGGCTTTGCGGCCAGGGCCGGCGCCGCTTTGAGCACGACCTTGGCTGGAGCCTTTACCGTGGATTTGGCGGCCGCGAGGCCCGGCATATCCAAGGATCGATCTTTGGCCGGCTTCGCCGCCGTAACCGGCTGATCCTTGGACTTCCCACCGGCAGCAGAGGGCTTAGCTGCCGAGTTGGCCGGGACCTCGCGCGTCCCGTTGATTAATGTGCCGGGGCGACTTTGGCCCTGGCTGAATTTTTCGCTCGTCTTGAGGCTCGCCTGGCTCATCATCGACCGGGGCGCGAAACTGGCGGTCGCGGTGCCCGTCGGTGCAGGCGCTCGATCCAATTCATCGGATGTGGTCTGGAGGACCGGCGAGGCCGGCGCCGGCGCCGAAGCGAGCACCACCGGTGCACCGATCGCCGCCTCGGGCTCGGGCCGCGCAAGGCGGGCCAATTCGAAGCTGCCAGCCAGGAACTGGTCGGCGTTGGGAGCCGACAGCGAAAGCGCGCTAGCGTTCCAGCGTTCGAGCTGGGCGAGGCGGCCGCGAGTGCCGAGTTCGGTCTGGAGCACGCGCAAATTACGCTGGGCCATGACGATCTCGGTCTCGACCCCCTCGAGCGCGGCGCGCTCGGACGCGACGCGAAGCGAGACGAGGTAGCAGCCAAGGGCGGCGCCGGCGCAGCTTGCGGCCATGAACAGCGAACGGAAGGAACGGCCGGCGCTCATTGGACAGACCTCGTGCGTGCAGGAGCGATGGTGCGGACGGCGCTGCGCAGCCGGGCCGAGCGTGAGCGCGGGTTGGCGGCAATTTCTGCGTCGGTCGGCGAAATCGGCTTGGCGACCCGTTCGAATGTCGGGGCCGCGGGGTTCTGAATTTGCGGACGATGGCGCGAGCCGCCGGGAGTAAGGCCACCACGGTCGCGGAAGAAGCGCTTGACGATCCGGTCTTCGAGACTGTGGAAAGTGACCACCGCCAGCCGCCCGCCCGGCGCAAGCGCGCGCTCGGCGGCCTCGAGGCCCTGTTCGAGTTCGTCGAGCTCGGCGTTCAAATGGATGCGGATCGCCTGGAAGGTGCGGGTCGCCGGATCGCTTTTCATGCCGGGGCGGAAACCGGCCGCGCGGCGGACGATCGCGGCCAGCTCGCTGGTCCGTTCAACCGGTCGTGCTGCAACGATGGCACGGGCAATCGCCCGGGCGCGCGGTTCCTCCCCAAACTCGCGCAGGACCCGGGCGATCTCGGCCTCGTCGGCTGCGTTCAAATAGTCCGCAGCGGTCGGGCCGGATTGCTCCATTCTCATATCGAGCGGACCATCCGACTGGAACGAGAAGCCGCGTTCCGGACGATCGATCTGCATCGAGCTGATGCCAATATCGAGGCAGATGGAATCAACCGGGCCGATGCCCCGCGAGGCCAGCGCCCGGTCCATCTGCGAAAAGCGGTCCTCGACCAACATCAGGCGCGAGTCGGGGACGAGTGCGGGTCCAGCGGCGATGGCATCGGGATCGCGGTCGAAGCCGATCACCTGGCCAGCGCCCGCGGCGAGGATCGCGCGGGTATAGCCGCCGGCGCCAAAGGTCCCGTCGACAATTATGTCGCCTTCGTGGACAGCCAGCGCGGCGACGACTTCGTCGATCAGCACCGGCACATGAAGGGCCGGCCGTGCTCCAGTGTCGGTTCCGGCGCCGGTCATCGCGCCGCTCCCTTTTCGGACAGGCGGAAGCGGACGATATCCTTGAGGTCGTCGGGAATGCGGTCATCGGCCAGCAGCAGGTCCGGGTTCCACAGCTGGAACGTCTCGCCGGTGCCAAGGAACAGCGCAAGATCTTCGATTTTGCCCTTCATGCGCATCATCGGCGGCATCAGGATCCGGCCCGAACTGTCGTAAGGCACTTCCTCGGTCGCGGCGAAGGCCATGAGGTTGCGTTGCTGGTAATCGAGCGCGGCGTCGGGGCCGGTCTCTTCCTTTTCCATCAGCCGTTCGAGCTTGGCGTGCTTGAGCGCGGCATAAGCCGGGTCGTAAGCGGTCAGGCAGGGGAAGCTCTCGTGCTTGGCCAAGGTGATGGTGCGGGCATCGCCGCGCCGCTCGATCACCGAGCGCAGGAAAGCGGGGATGGAAACGCGCCCTTTCGCGTCCACCGCGTTCAAAGCACTGCCCTGAAACAGATGCTCAAGCGCCACGACAACTCCCCGTT
>JBDSEL010000157.1:0-12533 GCA_039920065.1 Sphingomicrobium sp.
TCGTGTCGAGCATGTCGACGCTGCCGTCGGCGACCAATTGCATCAAATCCTTGTCGGAACTGACGATGGTCGTCTTCCACCCCGCGGCCCGGGCGGCGTGGACGTAGCAGGCGATGATGTCGTCGGCCTCCAGTCCGATCTCCTCGATGCACGGTATCGAGAAGGCGCGCGTGGCAGTGCGGATCATCGGGAATTGCGGAACCAGATCCTCGGGCGGGGGCGGGCGCTGCGCCTTATATTGGTCGTACATCTCGTTGCGGTGGGTGTGTTCGCTCGCGTCGAGAATGACCGCCATATGGGTCGGGCCGTCAGCGCGGGTCAGGCCATCGGCCAGCTTCCACAGCATCGCCGTATAGCCATAGACCGCGCCCGCCGGCTGGCCGTGGCGGTTGGTTAGCGGCGGTAGCCGGTGATAGGCGCGAAAGATATAGCTCGATCCGTCGACGAGATAGAGGTGGGGTTGCGCGTCGGCCATGAAGCGACGGGGTTTAGCAGGGTAGCGACGGGAAGGAAGCGCCGACCCGCCGCCGGTGAAATGCCGGTCAGACTGAAGCTTCAGGCGCGGCGGCGCGCCTGTGCCCGGTCACGACCGTAGAAGTCGTCGAAATAGACGATCTGCGTGCCGCTTGGGACGGCGGTGAGGTAGGTCAGGTAGAGCGGCATCCGCCCGCTGACCGGGACCTTCTGCTCGGGCGCCGGGCCGTTGGGCTTGAGCGCCTGGCCGTAAATCCACCGCTGGAGCCGGGCCGCGTCCTCGAGCCGCACGCAGCCGCCGCTCTGGAGGCGCGCGGGGTCGTCGATCTTCTCCTGCACCGGCGTATCGTGAAGCCAGATCCCTTCCTTGTTAGGGAACATGAATTTCATCTTCCCCATCGAATTGGCGGGGCCGGGCCGCTGGCGCATCTTGACCTGCAGTGTGCCGGACGCGACCGCCTGCCAGTTGACGCTCATCGGGTCGATCTTGCGGGCATCATCGCCCCACCCGTCGAACACATCGTAGCCGCGCGTTGTGAAATAGGAGCGGCCTTCCTTGAGCACCTTGGGCGCCAGATTGTGCGACGCGGTTTCCGGCGGCACATTCCAATAGGGGTTGAGCGCGACGTAGCGGATCAATGCGAACATCATCGGCGTCTGCGATTCGGGCTTGCCGGCGACGACTCGCATCGAATCCACGACCTTGCCGCCTTCGTACATATACAAACGCTGGGCAGCGGCGTTGACGACGATGTAGCGCTGCTCGCCGGCCGGGAGTGCGCGTGCCCGCTCGAGGTTGATTTCTAGCAAGCGACGTTCCTGGTTGGTCCGGTACAAGCGGCCGGCCAGGGCATTGCGAAGCTTCCCATAGACCGGGTTCATCCACCCCATTTCGGCAACATATTGCGGCAGCGACGGGGAATTGGCAGCGTCGGCCAGGATCTGGGCGCCGCCGGGCGGGGTTGGGCGAAGCTCCTGATCGACATAGATGATGCCGACATTGGGGTCGTGACGCGAATCGCGGACATAGGCGACCAAGGCCCGGTCAAGCAGTCGGCTGGCCTGGCCGCGCATGGCCGGGTTGACCGCCGCACCCTCAACCGCGCGCGAAACATCACGGACATTATAACGCTTGGGGTTCAGCCCTTCGATCTGGGAGGTTGCGAGCAGCTGGACGAACTGGCGTGCTGCGCCGGGGCCGGCGGCGAACCAATTGGGCGAATCGAGCCGCAACGGGGATCGCGCTGCTGGCGCGGGTGCGGCGATGACCGGGGCGAAGGCGGAACCCGCAAGTGCTGCGGACAGCAGGCCGAGCGCCGTCAGTTTCATGTTCAGCATAAGAATTTCCATTTACCTGTCGAATTGGCGAGCGTGCAGGGGTTGCAGGCGCGCGTTGAACCTCTGCTGAAGCTTGCACCGCCGCAGGCGACACCAACGCATCAACTCGCAAAGCGTTCGATTGGCTCAAGGAACCAGGATCGTATCCAGCTCCTCGGGCAGCAGCGTGGGATAATCTAGCGTGTAGTGGAGCCCGCGGCTTTCGTGGCGCGACAGGGCTGAACGGATGATTAAGTCGGCAACCTCGACCAGGTTGCGCAGCTCGATGAGATCGGGGGTGACTCGGAAGTGCGTGTAATAATCCCGCACTTCCTGGCGCAGCATATCGATCCGGTGCTTGGCGCGCTCGAGCCGCTTGGTAGTGCGGACGATACCCACGTAATTCCACATGAAGCGTCGGATTTCGCCCCAAGTTTGCGCGATAACGACTTCCTCATCGCTGTCGGCAACGCGGCTTTCATCCCACGGCCGGATCGCGGGTACATCGGGCAAGCTGTCCCAATTAGCGTCGATATCGGCCGCTGCCGCCTCGCCGAAGACGAGGCATTCGAGCAGGCTGTTAGAGGCCAGCCGATTGGCGCCGTGGAGGCCCGATTGGGTCACTTCGCCAGCCGCATAGAGGCCTGCGGCGTCGGTCCGCCCGGCCTTGTCGACCAATACCCCGCCACAGGTGTAATGCTGTGCCGGGACGACCGGGATCGGATCTTTGGTGATGTCGATGCCAAGGCCGATCAGCTTGTCGTAAATGTTGGGAAAGTGAGCGCGGACGAACTCCGGATCCTTGGCGCTGATGTCGAGCCAGACATAGTCGAGGCCGTCGCGTTTGATCTCGCTGTCGATTGCCCGGGCAACGATATCGCGCGGCGCAAGTTCGGCGCGCTCGTCGTAGCGAGGCATGAAGCGCTCTCCCGTCTTGGGGTTCTTGAGAATGCCGCCTTCGCCCCGCACCGCCTCGGTAATGAGGAAATTCTTGACCTCGAGATTGTACAGGCAGGTCGGGTGGAATTGCATGAATTCCATGTTCGAAATGCGGCAGCCCGCGCGCCACGCCATGGCAATGCCATCACCAGTCGCGCCACGCGGCGCGGTTGAATAAAGATAGGCGCGGCCCGCACCGCCGGTGGCGAGAATGGATGCGCGCGCGGCCAGTGCCTCGACCCGATCGGTGCGCCGGTTATAGGCATAGGCGCCGTGAATCGCGCCGCTGGTGCTGAAGTCGGAGGCGTGGCGACCGGTGATCAGGTCGATCGCCACCATCTCCGCCGCGATCGCGATATTGGGGTGCGCGCAAACCGCTTTTTCGAGGGCTTCCTGGACCGCCCATCCGGTGGCGTCGGCGACGTGCACGATGCGGCGGTGCGAATGGCCGCCTTCGCGCGTCAGGTGGAGCGCATCGCCCTCCATCGCGAACGGCACGCCAAGGTCGATCAAGCGCTGGATCGCGCGCGGTGCCTCGCCGATAACATAGTCGACGATCGCCAGGTCGTTGAGCCCAGCGCCGGCCACCATCGTGTCCTCGACATGGGCGTCGAAGCTGTCGCCTTCCTCGAGCACCGCGGCGATCCCGCCTTGCGCCCATTCGGTCGCGCCGCCGCCGAGCTCGCCCTTGGCCAGGACCAGGACCTTGCGCGTTTCGGCGAGGTTGAGCGCAGCGGTCAGTCCCGCCGCGCCCGACCCGATGATAAGGACATCGACGCGTCGGCTCATGCCGCGTCGGCACTCGCGACCAGGTCGAGGAAAACGTCTTCCAGATCAGGGTCCTTGGTGCGGACGTCGATGATCCCGAGCCCATCGCGCTGGATCGCCGCAAGCACTTCGCCGGCGTTGACCCGGCCCTTGTTGTAGCCGATTTCCAACGTCCGTTCGTCGATCCGCTCGACCCGTTCGAACACCGGGTCGGAGACATCGTCGGGAAGGTCGCGATCGACCGTCACTACGACCGATTTCTCCTGCGCCCGGGCGATCAGCTCGCGGGTCGGCTCATTGGCGACGACCCGGCCGTGATTGATGATCGCGATCCGGTCGCACAATTCCTCGGCTTCCTGGAGGTAGTGGGTGGTCAGGACGATGGTCACCCCGGTGGCGTTCAACTCCCGCACATAATTCCACAATTGCCGGCGCAGCTCGACATCGACGCCGGCGGTCGGTTCGTCGAGGACGAGGATCGGCGGCGAATGGACCATCGCTTTGGCCACCAGCAATCGCCGTTTCATCCCCCCGCTCAAGGTGCGCGAATAAGCGTGAGCCTTGTCGGTCAGGCGCATCGCGGCGAGCAGCGCATCACTGTGTCGGTCGGCCGGCGCAATCCCGTACAGACCGGCCTGAATTTCGAGCGTTTCGCGCGGAGTAAAGAACGGATCGAAGATGATTTCCTGTGGGACGACGCCGATCGCGCGTTTCGCGTTGCGCGGATGGGCATCGAGGTCGAAACCCCAGATGTCGACCGTTCCGCTCGATTTCACGACCAGCCCGGCAAGGATGTTGATCAAGGTAGATTTGCCCGCGCCATTGGGGCCCAGAAGCCCGAAAATCTGGCCGCGCGGAACATCGAAACTGACCCCGTCGAGCGCTAATTTGCCGCCTTTGTAGGTCTTGGCGAGCTGGTCGATGTGGATTGCGGGTTGCTGCGGCTCGACCTTGTTCATGGTCCCGCCATAGCCGGGCGCCGCCGTGCGCGAAAGCCAGCGCACTCATGGCTACCGTACAGGGTTAAATTTACCGTTACCTGACTCCTTGAGCGGTTGTTTTCACCCCCGGCCTAATTGGTGGAAGGTCGTTAGTTTTAGTGGGGAAATAGCGTGGACAATAAGTCGTTTTTGCTCGCTCTCGCGGGCACTTCGGCGCTGCTGGGCTCAAGCCCGGCCGTCGCCAATGTATATATCGCGCCCGATCAGGATGGCACCGGCCGGGCAATTCTGCTCGAGCCGTTGTCGTTCATCAAGGTCGACGATCTCGATTTCGGCGGGTTCATCATTCCGAGTTCGGGGTCGGGCACGGTCAGTGTGGATGCCGCAACGGGTACGCCGACCAACGCCGCCAGCCTCGTGCAGCTGCCCCAATATGTGCAGCAGCGCGGCCACTTCTTGGGTGCCGGAACGCCGAGCCAGGCGGTTTCGGTGACGGCCGTCCTTCCGGACAAGCTCTACCTCGGCGGCGTGATCACCAGTCCCGATTCCATCGATGTCGCGCTCGCGCTCGACAATACGGTCGCGGAGCTCGACGGGTCGTTTACGTACACGATCGCTTCGGATCAGGTGCTCGACGTCTACGTCGGCGGCGACCTGACCATCGCGTCCGGCATGAACCCGGGCGTCTATTCCAACGTCTACACCCTGACCGTCACCTACCAATAAGCCGGTTCGCGGCTTGTGTAAGCGTGGTTGCGGGCGGTGTGGTCCATCGGTAATGGCTTGTTTTCCGATGATCGCACCGCCCGAAATCATCAAGGTAAAGCATGCCAGCGTCGCCTGCGATGGGTCGGGCGAGGTCGAGGCCGCGCTCGGCCACCCGCGCGTCTTCCTGAAAGTCGATCCGCAAAGCGGATTTGTCGAATGCGGCTATTGTGATCGCCGCTTCGTCCTTGAAGGCGGACCGGCGGACCGCGCCCCGGCATGACCGCCGACCCGCGGCGCTTCCTTTACCGAAGCCTCGAGCCCGAGGCCGCCAAAGCGCTTGCCGCGCGCCACCTCGCCGGGTTCGACGACGGCGAACTCTACCTCCAATATTCGGTCAACGAGGCGTTCGGCTTCGACGACGGCCGGCTCAAGACCGCCGATTATCACTCGACCTCGGGCTTTGGCCTGCGCGGCGTCTCGGGCGAAATGACCGCCTTCAGCCACGCCAATGAGATCAGCAGCGCAGCGATCGATCGCGCGGCGGCGACGCTCAAACTGATCGACGCGGCCAAGGGCGTGCCCGCGCCGCCGCCGCGCCGGACCAACCAGGCGATGTACGACGGCGACGATCCGTTGAGCCTGGTTCCGTTCGCCGAGAAAGTGGCGCTGTGCGCGACCATCGATGCCGCCGTTCGCGCCCGCGACCCGCGTGTGGTCCAGGCCAGCGTGGTCCTGGCCGCGAGCTGGAGCGTGGTCGACATCCTTCGCGGCGACGGGTTCGAGGCATCGGACATCCGCCCGCTGGTGCGGCTCGGCGTCAGCGTCATCGTCGAACAGAACGGCCGCCGTGAAACCGGCTATCACGGGATTGGCGGCCGCCATCTCTATTCGCCATTGTTCGAGGAGGCGGCGTGGAATCGGGTGATCGACATCGCGCTCGATCAAGCGCTGGTGAACCTCGATTCGGTTGCGGCGCCGGCCGGCGAATATCCGGTCGTGCTTGGCCCCGGCTGGCCCGGCGTCCTGCTCCACGAAGCGGTTGGCCATGGCCTCGAGGGCGATTTCAACCGTAAGGGCACGTCTGCATTTTCGGGCCGGATCGGCGAGCGCGTTGCCTCGCCGGGAGTGACCGTGGTCGATGACGGCGCCATGCTTCGCCGCCGCGGGTCACTGACGATCGACGACGAAGGCACGCCGACCGGGCGCACCGTGCTGATCGAGGACGGCATCCTCAAGGGCTATCTGCAGGACCGGCTCAACGCCCGCCTGATGGGCATGGCACCGACCGGCAACGGCCGCCGCGAAAACTTCGCCCACGCGCCCATGCCGCGCATGACCAATACGTTCATGCTTGGCGGTCGCGACGATCCCGGCGAATTGGTCGAGCGCGTCAAGGACGGCATTTACGCCAAGAGCTTCGGCGGCGGGCAGGTCGATATTACCAGCGGCAAGTTCACCTTCTCGTGCACTGAGGCCTATCGCATTCGCGGCGGCAAGATCGCCGAGCCGATCAAGGGCGCGACGCTAATTGGCGATGGCCCGAGCGTCCTCACCAAGGTCAGCGGGATCGGCAACGACCTCGCGCTCGACGAGGGCATCGGCGTGTGCGGCAAGGGTGGGCAAAGCATTCCCGCCGGTGTTGGCCAACCGACCCTGCTGGTCGACGGGCTGACGGTCGGCGGCACCGCTTCATGAGCGACGGCTGGCAGGACCGCCTGCTCGATTTCTGGTTCGATCTGGAACCGGCCCAGTGGTTTAAAAAGGACGAGGCGTTCGATCGCCAGCTGCGTGAGAATTTTCACGAACTATGGCTGCGTGAGCGCGAATTGCCCGTTGACCGCTTCCTCGAGAGTCCGCGCGCGACGCTCGCCGCGGTCATCCTGTTCGATCAGATCCCGCGAAACATTTTTCGCGGCCACGCCGACCAGTTCGCGACCGATCATCTGGCGCTGCAGCTGGCCAAGGCTGCGGTCGACCGCGGCGATGACGACACGCTCAGCATCGACGAGCGCGCATTTCTCTACCTGCCGTTCGAACATAGCGAAGTGCTGGCCGATCAGCAGCGCTCGCTGTTGTTGTTCACCGCGCTTGGCAACCCATTATATCTGAAGTTCGCCAACGAGCATCTGGAGCTTATCCAGCGCTTCGGCCGCTTTCCGCATCGCAACGCCGCGCTTGGCCGCGCACCGCGAGCGGATGAGCTTGCCGCCGGCAACGCCGATCCGTTCTAAAGCAGATGCGCGATCGGCGCCGGGTCGGCACCGGCATTGCGGACGCACTTCACGACTTCATCGACCGACCGCCCCTGCTTGCGCCTGGCCAATGCGCTGACCAGTGACGAGCGATTGCCCGATCGGCAGAAGGCAAATACCTGACCATCGTCCGCAGCCTCGATCGCCTGATGCATGCATTCGATATCCGACGGCCCCATGCCGCGCGCGATCGGGACGTGGCGATAGGCGATTCCGGCGCGCTCTGCTGCGGCCTCGATCTCAGCACCTAGCGGCTGCCCGTCGTCTTCGCCGTCGGGGCGATTGTTGATGATCATGGTGACGCCGTTGCGCGCCAGCTCGGCGACGTCGGCGGGGTCGATTTGCCCGCTGACGCTAATCTGGTCGTCGAATTGGCGCTTGCTCGTCATCACCCGTCTCCACCGCTGCCGCCACCGCCGCGAGCAGGGACTCGCCGTGACGTTCGAGCTTGGTATCGCCGATCCCGTCGACCTGCGAAAGAGCCGCAAGGGTCGAGGGCCGCAGCCCCGCCACCGCCCGCAAGGTCGAATCGTGGAAGATGACATAGGGCGGCACGCCCTGTTCCTTGGCTCGCTCGCGCCGCCATTCGCGCAGCGCTTCGAACAGCGGATCGTGGGGAAGGTCGCTGCCGCCGCGCGACTTGCGCGCGCCGCGGACGCGCTGGGGCGGGATGGCGATGACCACGGGCTGTTCGCCTCTCATGATTGCCTTGGCGGATAAGCCGAGAGACAGGCCGCCGTGGGCATCGGTCTCCAGCGCCTCGCGCGCGATCAGGCTTCGCGCCACCGCCCGGATCAGCGGCTTGTCGTCGTCGGCGATGATTCCGAAGACGCTCAGCCGGTCGTGGCCGAGCTTGCGAATGCGCTCGTCATCGCCGCCGCCGAGCACTTCGGCGAGGTGGCCAATGCCGAACCGCTGACCGGTGCGGAACGCCGCGGAAAGGATTTTCTGCGCCAGCACTGTCACATCGACCGTCGCCGGCGGATGCAGGCAATTGTCGCAATTGCCGCAGCTTGCTGGCGGGCTTTCCCCGAAGTGACGGAGCAGTATGGCGCGGCGGCACTCGCTGGTCTCGACCAAGGCGGCGAGGGCGTTGAGCCGCTCGCGCTCCTGCGGGCGGCGCTCGGGATCGACCTCGGTTTCAATCCGCTGGCGAGCGCGAGCAAAGTCCTCAGCGCCCCAGAACAGCCAGGCTTCGGCCAGGTCGCCATCGCGGCCGGCGCGGCCGGTTTCCTGATAAAAGGCCTCGATCGACTTGGGGATGGCGGCGTGCGCGACGAAGCGAACGTCGGGCTTGTCGATGCCCATGCCGAAGGCGATGGTTGCGGCGATGACCATGTCTTCGCTGGCGACGAAGGCGTGCTGGTTGGCGGCTCGGACCGCCCCGTCGAGCCCGGCGTGATAGGGCAGGACCGGCCGCGCCCCGGACAGCTGACCGGCGATCTTCTCAACCCCCGCGCGGCTTGGGGCATAGACGATCCCCGGACCCGGCTGAGCGCCGAGCAAGGCCTTGAGCTGCGCCGGAAGGCCATCGCGGGGGCGGACATGGTAGCGGATATTGGGCCGGTCGAAACCGGCGACGATCATGCCCTCCTGCGGGATTCCCAATTGGCGCAAAATGTCGTCGCGGGTGCGCTTGTCCGCGGTCGCCGTCAGCGCCAGTCGCGGCACCTCCGGATAGGCATTGAAAATCGGCAGCAGCAGGCGGTAGTCGGGCCGGAAGTCATGCCCCCATTCGCTTACGCAATGCGCCTCATCGATTGCGAACAGGGCAATGTCGCATTCCTCCAGCAATCGTCGAAAGCCGTCGCTGTTGGCGCGTTCGGGCGCGACATAGAGCAGGTCGAGGCGACCGCCGCGAAGATCGTCGCGGATCGCGCGCGGGTTGGCGCTGGCGCTGGTCAGCGCCGCCGCGCGCAAGCCATTGGCGTCGGCGCTTCGAACCTGATCGGTCATCAGCGCGATCAGCGGTGAAATCACGATCGCGGTGCCGGGCCGGACCACCGCGGGGAGCTGGAAACACAAGGACTTGCCGGCCCCGGTCGGCATCACGCCAAGGCTGTGGCGACCCGCGATCGTGCGTTCGACCAGGTCGCGCTGGACCCCGCGGAACTGGGCGAAGCCAAAGCGGTCGTGAAGGATCGTTTCGAGGTCGGCCAAAAGTTGCGTTTCCCTGCGATCCGGCGGCGCCCACGCTAGCCTGATATCTCGACCGCTTCCAGCGCCTCCTCGGCCGCCTGGCGAAACCACAGATCGGCGTACAGCCCGCCCGCCGCAAGCAACGTCTCATGAGTTCCGCGCTCGACTGCCCGACCCTCCTCGAGGACAACGATCTGGTCGGCCCCGGCGATGGTCGAAAGTCGGTGGGCGATGATGATGGTGGTGCGATTCTCGGATACGTTCTCGAGCGTCGCCTGGATCGCCTGCTCGGTCCGCGAATCGAGCGCGCTGGTCGCCTCATCAAGGATCAGGATCGGCGGATCCTTGAGCAGGGTACGGGCGATGGCCACGCGCTGCTTTTCTCCGCCCGACAATTTGAGGCCGCGCTCGCCGACGGTCGAGCCATAGCCCTCGGGCAGCGAGGCGATGAAGGTGTCGATCGCAGCACCCTTGGCCGCGCGCTCGACCTCGGGCTGACCAGCGCCGTCGCGGCCATAAGCGATGTTGTAGGCGATGGTGTCGTTGAACAGGACGGTGTCCTGCGGGACGATGCCGATGGCCGCGCGCAGGCTTTTTTGGGTAACCGCCGAAATGTCCTGGCCGTCGATCAGGATCTGGCCCGAGCCGGGGTCGTAGAAGCGATACAGCAGGCGCGCGATGGTCGACTTGCCAGCACCCGATGGCCCGACGATGGCGCAGCTCGTGCCCGGCGCGATGTCGATCGTCAGCCCCTTGAGGATCTGGCGCTCCGCTTCATAGCCAAAGCCGACCTTGTCGAACCGAATTGCGCCGCGCCCGACTACCAGTGGCGGCGCGCCGGGTTCGTCCACGACTTCGGCTGGGGTGTCGGTCAGGTCGAACATCGCCTCCATGTCGATCAACCCCTGGCGGATCGTCCGATAGACCCAGCCGAGCATGTCGAGCGGGCGGAAGAGCTGCATCAGCAAGCTGTTCACAAGCACTACGTCACCGGGCGTGAAGCGGCCGACGCTCCAGCCCCAGACGGTGAAGATCATCGCCCCGGCCATCATCGCATTGGTGATGAAGCTCTGCCCGATATTGAGCCAGGCGAGCGACACTTCGTTCTTGACGGTGGCGCTGGTGAAGGCGGCGATGGCATCGTCGTAGCGCGTGGCCTCGCGTTCCTCGGCCCCGAAATATTTGACCGTTTCATAATTGAGCAGGCTATCGACGGCGCGACCGATGGCGCGATTATCAACCTCGTTCATCTCGCGCTGAAGCCGCGCCCGCCAGTCCGTGACCATGCGGGTGAAGGCGATGTAGATCACCACCATAACCAGCGTTGCGGCGACCAGGGAGGCGCCGAACTTGACGAAGAAGATGATGCAGATCGCAGTCAGCTCGATCAGCGTCGGGGCGATGTTGAACAACAGGAAATAGAGCATCATGTCGATGCTCTTGGTGCCGCGCTCGACGACCTTGGTGAGCGAGCCAGTGCGCCGCTCGAGATGGAAGCGCAGCGACAGATCGTGGATGTGGCGGAAGACCCGGCCGGCGAGGTGCCGCGCGGCGTTCTGGCCGACTTTCTCGAACAAGGCGTTGCGCAGATTGTCCGACAGCACGCCGGCAAAGCGCGCGGTGCAATAGGCGAGGACCAGTGCGGCAACGACCGCGAACCCGACGGCCGGCCCGCTCATCCGATCGATCACCGCTTTGTAGGCGAACGGCATGACCAGCACCGCGGCCTTCCCCAGTAGAACCAAGATGACCGCCCCGATGACCCGGGCTTTTAACTCAAGCTCACCGCTCGGCCACAGCAGCGGCAGGAAGCGCAGCAGGACCTTGAAGCCGCCTTTTGGCTTTGCTGTCTGGTCTGCTGCGGGCGCTTTCATCCCTCCCACGTAGGAAGTGCGAGCCGTTGCGGCAAACCCGGCATTTGGGACCGCGCTCAGAATGAATGGAACATGCGGCCCGGACGGGGGTTCTGCTTATAAGTTTCGAGCAAGGAATTGGTTCGATGTCCGTTGGTTACTTTGTCATTGCAATCCTTGGCTGCGCCGATGGCGGTTCATCGTGCACGCCTGTCACCACTCTCCCCGCCCGCTACGCCAACGAGCGCCAGTGCGTTGCTGCAACCACCGACGCACTCACCGCCAACACCGATTTCGATTTCCCGACGCTGGTCGCGCGCTGCCGTGAGGGCAAGGTGCGCACCAATGGTCGCGCGACGATCACCCGCGATCGGGCGCAAGTCGGCCGCTAGTCGGCATTAGTTGGGATATTTTCCCAACTTTATGGCTGGAAGACCGCGAAAACCACCACCACAATTGTAGCTGATACTGTAATCAAACGATTTTCTTGATTTGGCACGCCCTGTGCATTGTTCCCATTACCGGCCCATGGGGGTTCGGGGACGATCAAAGGGAATGACCATGACCTACTCCATCACCAATTTGCGCAACACCGCCGCTGCCTTCGCCGGCGCGTTCATCTCTGCGATGCTGCTGGTTTCGGCCGCCACCTCGCTGCCGATCGCTTAATTGCTGTTCTGGGAGCTCTCAACATGAATAATCGCTTCGTCCTCGACCGCGGCAACGGCAAGTTCCTCGGTGTTGCTGCTGGTCTCGCAGCGCGAACCGGCATCGACCCGCTGCTGATCCGCCTGGGCTTCGTCGCCGCGACATTAGTCGCCGGTCCGGTCGCCATCCTGTTTTATGTTCTCACCGGCTGGTTGGCCCCCGAGCGTTGAGCATCGCCGACCGTCGCCGATACCGCCTAAGGTTGAGAGTCGTATCGGATCGGAGAAAGGTCTAGTCTCGCCGTCAAAGGAGAGACCTCATGCGTATTTCGATCATTGCCCTCGGCCTGATGCTGGCGACCGCCACCCCGGCCCAGGCGTCCCTGCCACTCGGCGCGAAAGCGCCCGACTTCACCACTTCGGGCGCACTTGCCGGCAAGCCCTTCCGGGTCAATTTGCGGGCCCAGCTGCGCAAGGGACCGGTGGTCCTCTATT
>JBDSEL010000158.1:0-10760 GCA_039920065.1 Sphingomicrobium sp.
CCGAGCCGGTTGTCACCTCGGGCGTGACTCAGCCGCAGCAATAAGGCATTTGCCCGCAGATGCAGGGAAGCGGCCGTGAACCATCGATGGAAGACATCCTCGCCTCGATCAAGAAAGTGATCGCGGAGGAGAAGGTGTTGCGCACATCGGCGATCGGCGAACCGGTCGAGGATGTCGTTCCGTTCGAGGAGGATCAGGCCGACGACATCCTCGAACTCGACGAGCCGATCACGGCGCTCGCGCCTGCGGTCGATCTTGGCCCGCCGCTGCTCGACGATTCGATCGCCGGCGATACCCGCCGCAGCTTCGATGAATTGACCTCCATTGCCGCTTCGGTGCCGGCGATGGCGCCGGTCAACCCGCTCGAAGACGTGGTGCGCGAGATGTTGCGCCCATTGCTAAAGCAGTGGGTCGATGAGCATCTGCCGCAAATCGTCAGCGAACACGTCCGCGCTGAAATCTCCCGGATCACCGGCCGCAAGGTTTAGGCGCCGCGCAATAGCGCGGGTTGCCGCACTGCAGCACGGCGGCTAACCGCCTGCCATGACTGAATTGGCGAAGACGTTCGAACCCGGGCCGATCGAGGCGCGCTGGTATGCTCATTGGGAATCCGCGGGCTTGTTCCGGCCCGATCGCGGTGAGGCCGAACCCTATACCATCGTGATGCCGCCGCCCAACGTCACGGGCAGCCTGCACATCGGCCACGCGCTCGACAATACGCTTCAGGACATTCTCATCCGCCGCGCGCGGATGGACGGCAAGGACGCTTTGTGGGTGGTCGGCACCGACCATGCCGGGATCGCGACCCAGATGGTGGTCGAACGCAACCTTGCGCTCCAACAGCAAAAGCGCACCGATTTCACCCGCGACCAATTCGTCGCCAAGGTGTGGGAGTGGAAGACCGAAAGCGGCGGGGTCATCACCCAGCAACTGCGGCGGCTCGGCGCCAGCTGCGACTGGTCCAATGAGCGGTTCACGATGGACGAGGGCTTTTCGCGCGCCGTGGTCAAGGTGTTCGTCGAACTCTACCAGCGCAAATTGC
Source organism: Sphingomicrobium sp. (assembly GCA_039920065.1). Lineage (GTDB taxonomy): Bacteria > Pseudomonadota > Alphaproteobacteria > Sphingomonadales > Sphingomonadaceae > Sphingomicrobium. Next base: position 1,043 of record JBDSEL010000158.1, read on the forward strand.
TTTACCGCGACAAGCGCCTGGTCAATTGGGACCCGCATTTTCAGACCGCGATTTCGGACCTTGAGGTCGAAACCCGCGAAGTCCAGGGCCATATGTGGCATTTCAAATATCCGCTCGCCGACGGCCAGACCTATACCTATGTCGAGCGCGACGAAGACGGCAATGTCGTGCTCGAAGAAGTGCGCGATTATATCTCGATCGCCACCACTCGGCCCGAAACCATGCTCGGCGACGGCGCGGTCGCGGTCCATCCGGATGACGAGCGCTATCGCCCGATCGTCGGCAAATATTGCGAGATCCCGGTTGGGCCAAAATCGCAGCGTCGACTGATCCCGATCATCACCGACGATTATCCCGATCCCAAATTCGGCTCAGGCGCGGTCAAGATTACCGGTGCCCACGACCTCAACGATTATGGCGTCGCACAGCGCAACGGCATTCCGATGTACCGCCTGATGGACGAAGCGGCGGCGATGCGCAGCGACGGCCCCTCCTATGCCGAATCCGCAGCGCGCGCCAAAGCCATCGCTCATGGCGAAGCAGCCAGCGTCGCCGAGGTCGATGCCCTCAACCTCGTCCCCGAAGCCTATCGCGGGCTCGACCGCTACGCCGCCCGCCGCCAGGTCGTCGCCGACATCGATGCCGACGGTCTGATGGACAAGGTTGAGGACAAGGCGATCATGCAGCCGTTCGGCGACCGCTCCGGCCTGGTCATCGAACCGATGCTGACCGATCAATGGTATGTTGATGCCGCGACCTTGGCCAAGCCAGCCATTGACGCTGTGCGCAGCGGCGACATCGCGGTCGTCCCTGAAACCTGGAAGAAAACCTGGTTCAACTGGCTCGAGAATATCCAGCCGTGGTGCGTCAGCCGCCAATTATGGTGGGGCCACCGAATTCCGGCGTGGTATGATGTGGATGGCAACGTTTTCGTCGCGGAAACAATTGAGGGGGCGCAAGCGCAGGCCGGGGCGGGCGTCGACCTGCGCCGCGACGAGGACGTCCTCGACACCTGGTTCAGCTCCGCCTTGTGGCCGTTCGCGACGCTTGGTTGGCCGGGCGCCACCGCAGATGTCGCGCGCCATTATCCCAATGACGTGCTCATCTCGGGCTTCGACATCATCTTCTTTTGGGATGCCCGGATGGCGATGCAGGGGTTTGAATTCATGGGCCAACGCCCGTGGAAGACGCTCTACCTCCACGGGTTAGTCCGCGACGCCGCGGGCCAGAAAATGTCCAAGTCGAAGGGCAATACGGTCGACCCGCTCGGCCTCATCGATCACTACGGCGCCGATGCCTTGCGCTTCACCTTGGCGGCGATGGAAAGCCAAGGGCGCGACATCAAGCTCGATGAAAAGCGCGTCGAGGGCTATCGCAACTTCGCCACAAAATTGTGGAATGCCGCGCGCTTCCTGCAGGGAAACGGGGTCGGCGCGTCATCCTCGATCGCCGCCCCGCCGGCCGAGCTTCCGGTCAACCGCTGGATCATTGGCGAGGTCGTCGAAACGCTCGCCAAACTCAACAAGGCGTTCGACGAACTGCGCTTCGACGGCATGGCCGACACCATTTACCATTTCACCTGGGGCACTTTCTGCGACTGGTATGTCGAGCTGATCAAGGGTGCGTTTGACGAAGAAACTCGCGCCGTCGCTGCCTGGGCCTTCGACCAGATCCTGGTCATGCTCCACCCGTTCATGCCCTTCGTGACCGAGGAATTATGGCATTCGATGGGGGAGCGACCTTACGACCTCATCGTCTCCAAATGGACGGCGCCCGAAGCAAAGGTCGATGCTGGAGCAAAGTGGGAAGTCGATTGGATTATCAAATTCGTTCAACAGTTTCGAAGTGCACGTGCTGAACTCGGAATTGCCCCATCGGTTAAGTTAGATGCTCGCATCACTGGCGCCTCGCAAAGGGCTTTCGACGCATTTTTTCGTAATGAGACACAGGTCCGGCGCATGGCTCGCATCGAACGGATATTTCTCCATTCGATTATGAAGTCGAGACAAGTTATTGATCCGATTGGTTACGATGTTGATCGATATTGGCAAGACTACGAAGTAGCCGAGTCAGGCGTGATCCAATTCGTAATACCCGAAATGACTATTTATTCGGATTTGCCTGAAGGCTTCGACCTCGACTCCGAGCGCACCCGCCTGGCCAAAGCCGCCGAGGCCGCAGCGAAAGATCGCGACAGCCTCGCCGCGCGCCTCGCCAATCCGGCGTTTGCCGAGCGGGCCAAGCCCGAAGCGGTCGAGAAAGCCCGCGCCGATCACGATGCCCGCGCTGCGGAGGCGGATCGTCTCGCCGCCGCGCTCGCCCGCCTCGGCTAGCTGGACTCCTGCCTTCGCAGGAGCACATTCATTCAGCCGGCGCGGCGACCTCGAGGCAGCCGCGCGCGCACTCGACCGTGACCGGGGTCTTGGCGCTCAATTCGCCGTCGACGCTGATTTTCTGGATCGGGCGCGCTTCGACCAGCATCTTGCGTCCGCGCCATTCGGTCACGGTCTGCTCCTTGGCGCTTAATTTGAACAGGGTCGCGAACCAGCTCCACGCCAGCCCCCACAGGCGTTTGCCGGTCACCGCCTGAATGACGATCACGCCGCTATCGAGTTCTTGGCTCTCGACCAGCTCGACGCCGCCATGATGGGTGCCGTTGGCGATCCGCGCCTCGGTCGCCCAGCAATGGTGGGTCTGGCCGTCGTCGGTGGTGATGCGCAGCCGAAAGGGGCGAAACTTGAACGCCACGCGTGCCGCCCACAAAAGATAGCCGACCATGCCAAGATACTTCTTGAGTTTGTGGGGCACTGTGCCGGCGATCAACGGGCTGAGCCCGAGCGCGGCGGCATTGGCGAAATAGTCGCCGTCGATGCGCCCGAGGTCGATTCGCTTGCGCACGCCGCCGGTAATCGTCGCGACCGCGCTGTCTAGGTCGTCGCCGATCCCCAAGGTCTTGGCGAAGCTGTTGGCGGTGCCAAGCGGGACAACCGCGAAGACCGTGTCCTGGCCGACGAAATGGTCGACATTGCTGCTGAGCGAGCCATCGCCACCGCCAACGATAACCATCGGCGCATCGCGGATCGCGGCCTTGATCGCCTCGTCCATGTTCTTGGGGTCGCGGATGGCGTGGGTGCGGATGAGCTTGAGGCCCGCTGCCTCGAGCTTGGACTTTACTTCCTTGAACGCGGCCTCGCCCTTGCGGCTCTTGGCGTTGACGACAAGAATCGCTGTGGTCGGGAGGGGTCTGGGCATGCAGCGCACAACCTATGGCAATGAGTTTCTATCCGCACATCATTTCGCTAGAGCCAGCCGCTATGCCCATCGCTTCTTATCCCTCCTTGCGGATGCGCCGCGGCCGATCGTCGCCGTGGATGCGCGCCATGCTGGCCGAGCATCGGCTCGACCCGAGCGATCTCATCTGGCCGACGTTCGTCTGTGACGGTCGCGATTGCGAACAGCCGATCGCGAGCCTGCCCGGCGTTTCGCGATGGAGCATCGACCATCTCGCCGCCAAGGCGCGCGAGGCCGCTTCGCTGGGCATCCCGTGCATTGCGCTGTTCCCGAACACCCCCGAGGACAAGCGCAGCGAGCGGGGCGAGGAGGCGCTCAATGCCGACAACCTCATCTGCCGCGCGATCCGCGAGATAAAGAATGCAGTGCCCGAGATTGGCGTCCTGACTGATGTCGCACTCGATCCGTACACCGCCCACGGCCATGACGGGCTGGTCGACGAGGCCGGCAATGTCATCAACGACGATACCGTTGACGTGCTTGTCGAGCAGGCGCTTGTCCAGGCCGAGGCCGGAGCCGATATCGTCGCCCCGTCGGACATGATGGACGGCCGCATCGGCCGCATCCGCGACGCGCTCGAGGCGGGCGGCCACCACAACGTCGCGATCATGGCCTATGCCGCCAAATATGCCTCGGCCTTTTACGGACCCTTCCGCGAGGCGGTCGGCAGCCAGGGACGGCTCAAGGGCGACAAGTGCGGTTATCAGATGGATCCGGCCAATCGCGACGAGGCCCTGCGCGAGGTCGAACTCGACCTTGCCGAGGGCGCGGACATGGTCATGGTCAAGCCGGGCCTGCCCTATCTCGACGTGCTGGCCCGGGTGAAGGACGCCTTTGGCGTGCCGACCTTCGCGTATCAGGTGAGCGGCGAATATGCGATGATCGAGGCCGCGGCTGCGGCCGGCGCCGGCGACCGCGATGCACTGATCCTCGAAACGCTGATGAGTTTCAAGCGCGCCGGCGCGAGCGGCGTATTGACCTATCACGCGATTGACGCCGCGCGCCTCATCCGTGGCTAGTACGGGCAACTCGCAGGCATCGGTGCCGCCGCGCTCGATCGGCGCGTGGGGCATCGGCTTCATCGCCATCAATGCGATGATCGGCTCGGGCATTTTCGGCCTTCCGGGGAAGCTCGACGCAGCGCTTGGTGCCTTTGCGCCATTGTTCCTGCTCGGCGCGGGCCTCGCGGTCATGGGCATCGCCTTGTGCTACGCCGACCTGGCCTCGCGCTTCGACCGCTCGGGCGGGCCGCAATTGTTCGCCGCCGCCGCGTTCGGCAACTTCATCGGGTTCGAAGCGGGTTGGATGAACTGGGCCTCGCGGGTCGCTGCGACCGCCGCCAATTCAACCGTATTGGGGGCCTATGCTTTGGCGTTCTGGCCCAGTGCATCAGCGACGTTGGTCGCTGCCGCTGCGATCCTGCTTGTCACGCTCATCAACCTTGCGCGCCTCGAACGGGCGGTCGCGGCGTTGGGCGTGATCAGCCTGTTCAAGCTCTTGCCGTTGTTCTTCGTCGCTTTGCTCGCTCTCGGTCAGTTCGGGCTTGCCGGGCCGGTCACGCTGCCAAGCTTTGACACCGCCGAATCGCTCGCCCTGGCAGCGCTCTACGCGTTCGTCGGATTCGAAGCCGCGACCGTCCCCTCGGGCGAGACCCGCGACCCTCGGCGGGCGGTTCCGCGCGCACTCATCGCCAGCCTCGCGTTTGTCACCGCCATCTATGTCGTGGTGCAATTGGCCTATGCCGCGTCCGGCCTCGGTGCGAGCGACACGCCGGTGGCCGATCTCGCCACCGCCACCATCGGGCCGTGGGGCGGGCTGCTGATCGCGGCCACGGCGACCGTCTCAGTGCTCGGCAATCTGTCCAGCGCCTTTGCCACCATGCCGCGGGTGACCGCCGCAATGGCCGAGCAGGGCGAGCTGCCGATCGTGTTCAACCGGCGCATGGCGGATGGAGCGCCGGCGATTTCGATCCTGCTCTATGCTGCGGTCGCACTGCTGCTGGCGGTGACCGGCAGCTTCGTCTTTCTGGCGATTGTCGCGACGCTGTCGCGGCTGCTGGTCTACGCCTTGTGCATGGTCGCCATTCCGGTCCTCGACCGGCGCGAGGGAAAAGCCTTTCGCCCGCTGCGCGGCGCGCTGCTCCCCGCTGCGGCACTTACCTTCTGCTTGTGGGCGGCGAGCCAGTCGGGGCAAGGCGAATGGCTGACGTTCGCCGCGTTCCTCAGCGCCGGCGCGCTGCTCTATGGGATCGCCCGGGTGACAGCGAAGGCATCGGCTTGACCGACCCGGCCAATCTGCGCGCCCAGGCCCTCGACCTCGAACGCCAGATGGCGCCGCTCGAGCCGTCGAGCAGCGACCGGCGGGCAATCGGCGGGCAGGTCCTCGACCACGCCTTGCGCTTCCTCGATGAGGTCGAACAGGCACCAAGCTATCGCCCCGCCGGCGAGGCGTTCGACCGCCGCTTCGACCCCGAATTCAGCGCCAACGGCCGCACCGTCGACGACGTGCTCGACTTCATCGCCACCACCGTCGATCAACCCGGGATCGCCACCACCAGCCCGCGCTTCATGGGCTATATCCCCGGCGGCGGGCTGTTTCAGTCGGGGCTAGGCGATCTGCTCGCCGCAGTGTCAAACAAATATGCCGGCTTCGCCACCGCCGGCCCGGGTGCGGTGCGGATCGAAAATGCGTGCGTCGACTTTCTCCGCGACGCGGTCGGCTTTCCTGAAGGCGCGGCGGGCACGCTGACCACCGGCGGCAGCATCGCCAACTTGACCGCCATCGTCGCTGCCCGCGAAGCGCTCGACCCCGACGGCGGCGGCGCCATCTACACCACGCTTTATGCCCATTATTGCGTCGATAAGGCGCTCAAGATCGCCGGTCGCGGCCGCTCGCCGCACCGCAAGATCGCGACCGATGCCAAGACCCGGATGCGGGTCGATGCGCTTCGAGAAGCGCTCGAACGCGACGTCGCCGACGGCATTCGCCCGTGGCTAATCGTCGCTTCGGCCGGAACCATCGACATGGGCGCGATTGAACCGCTCGAGGAGATCGCCGCGCTCGCCCGGGAGTTCGGCGCCTGGTTCCATATCGACGGCGCTTATGGCGGGCTGTTCGCATTGTGCGACGAGGGCCGCTCGAAACTGCACGGCATCGCGCTTGCCGACAGCATCGCGCTCGATCCCCACAAAACCATGTTCCTGCCTTATGGCACCGGCGCGGTGCTGGTCCGCAATGGCGCGTTGCTGGCTGAGGCGCTGGGCCATGACGCCGAATATATCCGCCCGTTCGGAGAGGCTGATGTCGGCCCATCGCCGGCCAATCTGTCGATCGAATTGACCCGCCATTTTCGCGCCATGCGGCTGTGGCTTCCGCTGCAACTGGCGGGCATCGACGCGTTCAAGGCGGCACAGACCGAAAAGCTGCTGTTGGCGCGCTATTTCCACGCGCGCCTGACCGAATTTCCGGCGATCGATCCCGGCCCCGAGCCCGATCTCAGCGTGGTCGCCTTCCGCTACCGCTCGGGGGATGCCGCGGGCGAGCGGCTGATGGAAATCCTGCAGCAGCGCGGGCGAGTGATGCTTAGCGGGACCCGCATCGACGGCACCTATTACCTGCGTGCCGCGATCCTGTGTTTCCGCACTCATGCCGCGCATATCGACGAGGCGATTGCCGCGATCGGCGACGCTTTGGCAACGCTCGATGGCTGAAGTCGCGGCCGAGACCGAGCGGCTCATTCTGCGCAACTGGGACCCGGCCGACGAAGCCACTTTCTACGACATCATGAACACCCCTGCGGTCATGGAGCATCTCGGCGGACCCCAGTCCCGCGACGCCTGGCATTCGGCGTTCGAACGCATCTTGAGCTTCAACCGCGATTTCGGCCACACCTTCTGGCTCATCGAGGATCGCGCGACCGGCGAGTTGCTAGGATTTTGCGGATTGAAGCGGGTCAACGCGCCTGGCGCAGCCGATCTAACCGGCACCCCCGAAATCGGCTGGCGGCTGCGCCAAGACGCGTGGGGGAAGGGCTATGCAAAGGAAGCGGCCATCGCCTCGCTCGACCTCGGCTTCGGAAAGCTCGGGTATGGCGAGATCATCGCTTTGACCATCCCCGCCAATTTGCCCAGCCAGCAGTTGATGGAGCGGCTCGGAATGCGTCGCCGCGCCGAGCTCGATTTTCGCGACATGCGCTACGGCGATGAACTCAATCCGGCGATCGCCTGGTCGGTCAGCGCGGCCGAATGGCCAGCCGCCCGAGCGCGAGCGCTGACCTAGCCGCCCAACCGCGCGAGGGTCGCGGCGATCACCGCCTGCTGGCGCGAATCGATCCGACCGATCGTCGCCGCCGCATCGTTGATGGCCTTGAGGTCATTGGGCGCAATCCCGCCATTGTCGGCCAGCTTGCCGGCCGCCAGCGCATCGACATCGCCCATCGCTTGCGCGGTCGGCTGTCGGGCCGCCTGGGCCGCAGACAAGGCCTGTTGCGCCGCAATCCAGCTCTCGCTCTGCGGCGGGCCAGCCGATGCCGCCAGCCGCTCGGCTGTAGCCGCTGCGGGCGCGAACGCATCGTCCCCGCGCCGCGCCTCAGCGACCAGCGAGCTGAGCCGCGCAGCCAGGCCGACGCTCACCGGACGGTCGTTCACCACCTCGGGCACAAGCAAGCGCGGATCGACCGCCTCGGCCGCGCGCGGCTGGAGCGAAGGGTAGGGACCACCAACCGGGCTGCACCCGCCAATCACGACGGCAGCGAGGAAAGGGGCAAAGCGAACCATGGTCCAAGCCCTAGTCAGGGCAGCGGTGATCGGCAATCGAATGGTGGAGTGCGCACTGCGGCCTGGATGGCCAGATCGACCCAATCGAGGAGTTCGACGCTATGCTCGGCGACAGTATTGCGTTCCGCAGCCCGACCTCAGGGACGCGCTCGTATTCGTCGCTAGCGTGAGGCGTTGAGTGCGGGGATGCGAATGCGTGACATGAACGATCCGATCTCATCATGCTTGGCGCGTAATACGTGGGCTGAATATCACTCAAGTTGGGCGAGATGTTTGCGTAACCGCTGCTCGATCGGCGGTCCGTCAATATGCAGATATTCCTGACTGAACCCCCCAGCCTCGGCGAGCTTGGGAAAGTTGAGGATTTTCAATCGGCCTTTTGGCGTAGAAATTAGCCCTTCCTTGCGCAGGCGCTGAAGCGTCCGGTTGACGTGCACCGTGGTCATACCGGTTGTATCGGCAAGTTCTTCTTGGGTTAGCGGAAGCGGGATCGATCCATCCTCCTCGACCAGTCCGACAACAGCAAGCCGCACGTACAGCTCGCAGAAAAGGTGGGCAACCCTCTCCTTTGCCAAGCGCTGACCGACATTGAGCAGCCATTCGCGAAGCGTCGCTCCATCGACCAGTGAGGCCCATAACAACGCCCGCTCGATCCGCGGGAATCGGTCCATCAGGTCGAGGATCTCGGCGGAGGGGATTTTCACCACCTCTGCATCGGATAACAGGCCAATGCTGTGATCCATTGTTTCGAAGAGAAAAATCTGGATGTCGCAGAGATCGCCGGGAACTAGATAAGCCATAATCTGGCGGCTGCCGTCTGCCAGTTGTTTGTAGCGGAAGGCCCAACCCTTAAGGATCAAAAACACCGCCCGGGGATTGTCGCCTTCTTCGATTAGGTCACTACCTTGGACATGATGGCGCGATTTTCGCGACAATTCATCGAGCGCCTCACGCTCGGCCTCAGTCAGGGGTACAAACCTTCCCAATTTGCGAATCAACGGGTTGTCGCCGCGACAGGCTTGGGTGGAGATCTCGTTCATCACACTGTGTCTCCTCACAAACGAAGCGACTACTGAGACCAATAGGCTGGTGGCCTCAAACAGGATCATCGATCCGCCTGTCAGAGGCGCGGGCATTTTGCCTAATGGGCGTCAATCATAACAGAAATTAGCGGCCCTCTGAACGGCAATGTTTGGCACACCTATTCCGCCTGATTTGCCTCGCCACGAATTAGGAATGTCGAACCGTTCGCGCCGACGGATTCACATAGGTGATTCTCAACTTGCCGACACTGGTAAATAAATATTGCTCTATTGTTCAGAAGCTTAAGGGCGCATCTGGTCTTTTCTCAGTTATTTTGATGACCACGATATGCCCGGCAAGAGGGGCTAAAAATGACAAAGTCATTTACTCGCATGCTGCTTTGCGGCGCGTCGACTACCGCACTCCCCATTTTACCTGCCGCGATACTTTTTCCGTCTGTAGGGCAAGCCCAGACGGTCTGCGCCGCAGTTGGTACGGTCGTCACCTGCCTCGATGGCGTTACGCCTGTGGCGACCGGGAATATCGACCCTGCGTCCACCGTCACACCGGGGCCTGGCTTTGTCGCCGGTTCGCTTGGCAGTCTGATTGCCGATCTCAACGGGACGGTG